>JBGQGU010000302.1:0-4650 GCA_041497655.1 Gammaproteobacteria bacterium | reverse complement strand
GGCTCGAACGAATTCAGCTTTCCGGCAGCGTCATAGCTCGCACGGCCCGCGAGCTTGCCGACTTCCTGGAACGAGCCGGCGTCGAGCAGCCGCGCGATGCGCTCGCGCACGGTCAACTTGCCTTCGGCGCGGTGGCGCGCGACCGCCTCCGTCCCGCCGCATTGCTCGGCGAGCCGCCGGCGGTGGTGGATCTCCTCGATGTCCTCGGTCCAGCTCATCGTAACTCCTTGCCCGCGCCAGGGTCGCCGAAGAGGGGCATGCTAGGTCCGTGCCGCGTTGTTGTCAATAAGATTGTTGACAATCTTACATTCAGGCACTATCTTGACCCCAACCTTCCGGCACACAGGTACACGATATGGCAGCCACGGCAGGACTTGCCGCCAGAACCCCGGAGCGTGCGCGGGGCGCAGCGCACAGCGCCTCGCGTCTCACGCAATCCCTGCCGGAGCAGATCGCAGCGCGGCTCTCCGAGCGCATCGTCGCCGGCAACTACCCCCCGGGGCAGCGCATCATGGAGCAGGCGGTCTCCGCCGAGTTCGCCGTCAGCCGCGGCCCGGTGCGCGAGGCGCTGCGGCTGCTCGAGCGCGACGGGCTCGTCACCATCCTGCCGCGGCGCGGCGCGCAGGTCACCACGCTCTCGATTGAAGAGGTGCGAGAGATCTTCGACATCCGCGCCTCGTTGAACGGCCTGCGCGACCGGCAAATTGCCGAGGGCCCGGAGCGCGACCGCGTGCTGCCGATGCTGGAGGAGGAGGTGGAGCATCTCGCGCGGCTCGCGCGCGACCCGAAGGAGGGGGACGAATACGTCGAGGTCATATTCCGCCTGAACCGTTTTCTCACTGACGCGGCGCCCAGCCGGCGGCTGCGCGCCATCCTGTCCTCGCTCGCGCTGCAGACGCTGCGCTATTCGCGCCTGGGATTGTCGACACCGGAGCGCCGGCGCCAGTCGGTGAAAAACTGGCAGCGGCTGGTGAAAGCGGTGCGCGAGGACGACGGGCTGGAAGCGCAGCGGGCGGCGGAACAGCGGGTGCTCGATTCGCGCGACGCCGCCATCGGGGAGCTCAAGAAGAAATAGACAGGATTAACAGGATTTACAAGATTGAATCAAGGACAAGACGACGTTTCGATTTTGCTGTTTGTTCCATTCTTGTTAATCCTGTGAATCCTGTCCATTCTTATCGGCGTTAGCCGTCCAGTATGGCGACAACCTGCCCTTCCGCGACCGGGTCCTTTTGCTTCACCAGGATTTCCTTGACCGTGCCGGGATCCTCGGTGATCACCGGGATCTCCATTTTCATGGACTCGATCACGATCAAGGTGTCGCCGGAATCGACTCGATCGCCCGGTTTGCACTTCACCTGCCACACGGTGCCGGTGATCTCGGATTTGATCTCGATACGCGGCATGACTTTCGGATGAATTGCTGAATGCGGGAAGAATTGCGCGGCGAGTATAGCACGCCGGGTTGTGCCCTTCGCCTGCGCTGCGTAACATACATGGATTTCGCGATACCGCCGCGCGAAATCCATAATCCAAGTTACCTGGAGTGGTGCAATTACGATGTCCACGGTTCCTGCGCTAAAAGATGCTGAGCTCAAGCTTGAAGGGCGCGTCGCCGTGCTCACGTTCAAGCGCGACGACATGCGGAACGCGCTCACCGGAACCAGTCTTGTAGACGATATTTGCGCCACACTCGAATGGGCGAACGCAAGCCCGGAAGTCTCGGTGCTGATCTTGACTGGTGGCGGGGCAGCGTTCTCGGCCGGCGGCAACATCAAGACCATGCGCGAGCGCGCCATGACTTCCTCCGCCGCGGAGATGGAACATTACTACCGGCACGGCATCCAGCGCGTCCCGCGCGCGATGGATGCATCCGAAGTCGCTCTCATCGCGGCAGTGAACGGACCGGCGATCGGCGCCGGGTGCGACCTCGCCAACATGTGCGACATCCGCATCGGCTCGACCCACGCGCAGTTCGGCGAGACCTTCGTCAACCTCGGCATCATGGCAGGCGACGGCGGCGGGTGGTTCCTGCGGCGCGCGGTCGGCGCCCAGCGCGCCGCCGAGCTCACGCTGACGGGGCGCATCGTCAAAGCCGAGGAGGCGCGGGCGATCGGCATCCTGCTGGAAGTCACCGAGCCCGACCGGCTGCTGCCCCGCGCCCGGGAGATCGCCGCCCAGATTGCAGCCAAGCCGCCGCTCGCCGTGCGCTACGCCAAGCGGGCGCTGCGGCTCGCGCAGCATCAGGGACTCGAGGAGCACCTGGAGTCCTGCGTCTCCTTCCAGGGAGCCCTGCAGAAGACCGGGGACCACCTGGAAGCCCTGGCCGCTTTCTTCGATAAACGCAACGGCGTATACAAGGGGAAATGATGCTCTCATTCGGCGCCCGCCTGCTGCTGGCGATACTGGTGGTGGCCGCCTTCGCCCCGCCGTTGCGTTCCCAGGAGCGCAAGCTCGAACCGGTGGACGAGGCGATGAGAGACCTGTCATGGGCAAAATTCAAGAATCTCCTGCTCGATGCGGTGATGAGGCGTGACCGCAAATTCGTGCTGGGCATACTTGACCGCAACGTGCGCATCGGCGTCGACGGCATGCGCGGGGTCGACGAATTCAGGAAGCAGTGGTTTCTCGACGCCGACGACAGCCCGCTGTGGCGGGATCTTCCCTCGGCGTTGTTCCTGGGCGCGGCCTATACGAAGCGCGAGCGCGGGCCGCGCGAGCTGTGCGCGCCGTACTTGCTCGCGCAGTGGCCGCGGACCATGGACCCGCATGCATACGGCGCAATCATCACGAGGGACGCGCTGGTCAAGACCGCGCCATCCTCGGATTCGCCCACGCTTGCTACGCTTTCATATGACATCGTCCCGGTCGCCGACTGGGAGGTCGCCGACAAGGCGCCCGACTTTCCGCAGAAGTGGACCAAGGTCAAGCTCAAGACCGGCGAGGGCTACGTGCCCGAAGAGCAGATCCGCAGCCCGATCGAGCAGGTCGCCTGCTTCATCAAGACCGAGAACGGCTGGCGCATGACGGCGTTCGCGCCCGCCGGCGGCTGACAACGCCGTGGCCGGCGTGAGGGATGAGAAAGGAGTGTCGAGGATTGAGTGTCGAGGGAAGAGGAAGGAATGGGTGACACGGCGATTTTTCCTGCCCACTCGACACCCGACACTCGTCACTCGACACCCGTCAGTCGATTCACGACTCACGCTTTTTTTCACACGATAGTGGTTATTACGCTCGCCATGACCGCCACCACCAGTCACGCTCTCGACATCCAGGGCCACCGCGGGGCGCGAGGGCTCGCGCCCGAGAACACGCTGCCCGCGTTCACACGGGCGCTCGGAATCGGCGTCACCACGCTGGAGATGGATTGCGCCATCACCCAGGACGGCGTGGTGGTCGTGAGCCATGATTCCGCGCTCAATCCCGACATCACGCGCGGGCCTGACGGCAAATGGCTGGAGAAAACCGGTCCCGCGATTTGGAGCCTGACGTTCAAGGAGCTTCAGCGCTACGACGTCGGCCGGCTCAACCCCTCGAACGCCTACGCGAAGCGCTGGCCGGAGCAACGGGCAGTCGACGGCACGCGTATCCCCCGGCTTTCCGACCTGTTCGCGCTGGTGCGGAAATCCGGAAACGGGACAGTCCGCTTCAATATCGAGACCAAGATCTCGCCGCTTGAGCCGGCTCAGACGACCGGTCCCGAAGATTTCGTTCGTAAGTTGATATCAGCCGTGCGTTCGGCCGGCATGGCTGAACGTACGGCTATCCAGTCGTTTGACTGGCGCACGCTCCAGATCGTGCAAAAAGAAGCGCCGGAAATCCTGACCGTTTATCTCACCGTGGAAAAGGGCTTCATGGACAGCATCCTTGCGGACCAGCCGTCATCGCCCTGGACCGCAGGCTTTCATGTCAGCCGCTACGGCGGCTCCGTCCCGCGCATGGTGAAGGCCGCGGGCGGGGCTGTGTGGTCGCCGTATTACGCCGAGACGACACGCGAGCAGGTAAAGGAAGCTCAGGCGCTCGGACTGAAAGTGGTAGTGTGGACGGTGAATGATCGCGCAGACGTGCGCCGCATGATCGAGTGGGGCCTGGACGGCATCATCAGCGACCGCCCAGACCTCCTGCGCAAGGCCGCCGGCGAAATGGGCGTTTCGCTGCCGCAGCCGACGCCGGTCACGCCGTAGGGCGCGGGCAAGCAGCTGCGCGTGCTACGATTTCTCCCGAATCCCGATCCACTGGAGGAGCATCCATGGTCAAACTGGAATTTCACGATCCGTCCGGCGCGCTCGAGGTGACGCAGCCGCATGCGCCGCGACTCGCGTCCCTCGAGGGCAAGCGCATCGGCTTCGTCAGCAACGAGCAGTGGCAGGCCTACCGCATGCTGCCGATGCTGAAGGAGATGCTCGAGCAGGACTTCCCGGGCGTCACCGTGCTGCCGATCGACGCCTACCCCCAGGGCAACGCCCTGATCGGCACCGAGGAGACGGCGGCGGCGGTGAAGAAGAGCCGCGTCGACGCCGTCATCGTCGGCAACGCGGCTTGAGGGGCCTGCGCCACAGCATGCGGCCGTGCAGCCGCTAGGATAGAAGCGCTGGGCATCCCGACCGTCACGCTGACGCGGACGGATTTCGTCGGGGTCATGAAGAACGC
>JBGQGU010000301.1:0-4650 GCA_041497655.1 Gammaproteobacteria bacterium | reverse complement strand
GGCCACCGCGGTGCTGGGCGGTCACGTTGATGCCCACGTCGGCACGACTTCTTCGGTGATACGCCTGGTGGAAGCGGGCAAGGTGCGCGTGATCGCGATCGCCGCGCCCAGGCGCATCGGCTCCCCCTACGAAGCGACGCCAACCTGGCAGGAACAAGGCTACCCGGTGATCATGGACACTTGGCGCGGTGTCATCGGGCCCCGTGGCATGACGCGCGAGCAGGTCGCATTCTGGAACGGCGTGCTGTCGAAGGCCGTGACTACCGAAACGTGGAAGCAGGCGCTGCGGGCCAACAGCTGGGAGTCGAACTACCTCGACAGCGACCAGACCAAGAAACTGTTCGATTCCAATTACGCCGAGTACCGGTCCATCCTGACCGACCTGGGAATGCTCAAGGAGAAATGAACATGGCGGCCAAAACGATGCTCGAGAAGATCTGGGGCCGCCACGTGGTCGCGGAGGAGGAAGGCGAGCTGCTGCTCTACGTCGACCGCACGCTGATCCACGAGGGATCGTCGCACGCTTTCGCCGTACTCGACCAGCGCCAACGCAAGGTGGCGCGGCCGCGGCAGGTATTCGCCCACGCCGACCATTACGTTCCGACCACAGGGCGCGACCGGGGGGTCGAGGGCATCGGCAACATCGAGATCCGCAACATGGTAAAGCTGCTGCACGCCAACGCCTCGAAGCACGGCGTAACGCTGTTCGGTATCGACGATCCGCGGCAGGGCATTTTGCATATCGTGCCTCCCGAACAGGGCATCACGCAGCCGGGATTGCTGATCGTCGGCGCCGATTCCCATACATCGACCCACGGGGCATTTGGATCCCTCGCGTTTGGCGCCGGCGCCTCGGAAGTCATGCACGTGATGGCGACCCAGCAGTTGTGGCAGCGCAAGCCGGCGACATTGCGCATCTCGGTCGGCGGCACACTCGGATTCGGGATATCCGCGAAAGACGTGATCCTGGCCATCATTGCCAGGATTGGAGTCGATGGCGGGGCAGGTCACGTCATCGAATACGTGGGGATGGCCATCACGGGCCTGAGCATGGAAGGCCGCATGACAGTGTGCAACATGTCGATAGAGGCCGGCGCGCGTGCCGGCATGATCGCCCCGGACGAGACGACCTTTGCGTACATGGCAGGCCGCCCTTATGCGCCCAAGGGGGCGGATTGGACGAGGGCGCTCGAATTCTGGAAGACGTTGCCGACCGACCCGGGCGCGGCATTCGACAACGAAGTGTCACTGGATGGCGGCGCTATCGCGCCAATGGTGACCTGGGGCACGAATCCGGAGCAGGCTGGGCCGGTCACGGGGCAGGTCCCGGACGTGCGTAACGTCGGAGACAAGAACAGGCGCGCGGAGTATGAGGCTGCGCTCGATTACATGGGTCTCAAATCCGGCATGCCGCTCCAGGACATCAAGGTCGACCGGGTGTTCATCGGCTCGTGCACCAATTCCAGGATCGAGGACTTGCGCGCGGCTGCCGAGGTAGCGCGACTGGGGAAGGCCATCGTGCCGGCGTGGGTGGTGCCCGGTTCCGGCACCGTGAAAGTGCAGGCCGAGAAGGAAGGGTTGGACCAGATTTTCCTCGCCGCCGGCTTTGAATGGCGCGCGCCGGGCTGTTCGCTGTGCACGGCCATCAACGGGGACCAGTTGAAGCCGGGCGAGCGCTGCGCTTCCACTTCCAACCGCAATTTCCGCGGCCGGCAGGGCACGGGCGGCAGGACGCACCTCGTCAGCCCGGCGATGGCCGCAGCAGCGGCGTTGAAGGGGCGGCTCACCGACGTGCGTGAATTGCTGAGAAGCTGAACTGGAAATTCCGGAGGCCTTATGCAGCCGTTCACGAAGCTCACCGCAATTGCGGTGCCGATAGACGAACCCAACGTCGACACTAACCAGCTGTGCCCGACGCGCTTCAACAAGGTGCCGCGCGGACCCAAGCACCGCGACATCCTGTTCCACGACCGCCGCTTCAATGCCGACGGCTCGGAGAAGGAGCACCTGCTGAACGTTGAGCCGTTCAAGCGCGCGCAGATCATCGTGGCCGACCGCAACTGGGGCGGCGGTTCTTCGCGCGAAAGCGCGGTGTACGCGCTCTACGAATTCGGCATCCGATGTGTGATCGCCCCGAGCTTCGCCGACATCCATTCCAACAATTGCGCCAAGAACGGGCTGCTGACGGTCGTGCTGCCCGACGCCGAGTGCGCTGCCATCCGCAAGCAGCTGCGCGAGAAACCCGGGGCGACCATCGACGTGGACCTGGCGGCGCAGACGGTGACCGACGCGCAGAGGCAGGTGCACCGCTTCGACATCCACCCCGTGCGCAAGAAGTGCCTGCTCGAAGGGCTCGACGATATTGCCCGCACGGCGCAGTACAACGACCGCTTCGAGGCGTTCGAGGCTGCTTACAAGAAGGGGCGGCCGTGGCTTTACGAAGCAGGAAAGCCGTAGAGCTTCGCGGGATTGTCCACCAGGATTTTCCTGCGCAACTTCTCGTCCGGCGTCCAGGCGTTGAAGAGATCCAGCAGGTGTCCCGTGTCCGGCATGTTCTTGTCGAGCCGCGGGTGCGGCCAGTCAGTGCCCCACAGCAGCTGGTCGGGGTTGGCGGCGATCAACGCGTCGTGCAGCGGGCGCGCATCAGGATAATCGGGGTATCGCTGCGAGGCGCGGTAGGCGCCGGAAATCTTGATCCAGATGCGGCCTTCGGCGAGCTGCTTCCTTAGCACCTGGAAGCCGGGGGCCGAAGCTCCCTCCGCTGCTTTCGCGGCACCGAAATGATCGAGTACCACCGGCAGCTTCCAGTCCTTGAGCCTTGGCATGACCTCCGGCAGCTCGCGGGCGTCCATGAAGAACTGCACGTGCAGGCCGAATTCCTTCATGTGCGGCGCAAGTCTTTCGAACGCTTCGACGCCGAGGCCGCTGTGACGGCTGGCATCGCGCGGCAAGTGATGAAAGCGCAGCCCGCGCACGCCGGCTTCCGCCATGCGCTTCAACTCCGCGCGCGGGGTGGTGTCCTTGACGATCGCAACGCCGCGCAGGTGTTTGGGCTCGCGCTTGAGCGCATCGAGCACCACGGTGTTATCGGTGCCGTGCGCGTTGCCCTGGACCACTACACCGCGCTCGAATCCGAGGCGGGCGTGCATGGCACGCAACGACTCGAGCGGCGCTTCCGGCGGGGTGTAGGCACGCCCGGGCGAGTAGGGGAAGCGGCTGGCCGGCCCGAAGATGTGGAAATGCGAGTCGCAAGCCTGACGTGGTGTCGTCACGTCAGGCTTTTTCGGGCTGGGTAATGGAGGCAAACAGGGGTCGTCCATTAATTTTTTCTTTCCGTTAAGCGATCTCGCGGCTGCCATTATAACGCTCGGCTATCTTCACACTCTGATATAGTCCTCGCTATCAAACCGGAAAGAAAAAATTCATGATTCCCGCCAAACGCCTGCGCTATTCCGCAATCGTCGATCGCCCGCCGCTCATGCTCCCGGACAGGGCGCGCGTGGTGGTGTGGCCGGTGGTCAACGTCGAGGTGTGGGACATCGGGCGCCCGATGCCGCGCCAGGTGCTGCCGCCGCCGACCGGCGCCACGCTGCTGCCGGACGTGCCGCACTGGGGCTGGCACGAGTACGGCATGCGCGTCGGCTTCTGGCGCATGAAGGCGGTGCTGGACGAGCTGAAGATCGTGCCGTCGCTGTCGGTCAACGCGCGGGTCTGCCTCGACTACCCGCGCGTGGCAAAGGCCGCGCGCGACTCCGGCTGGGAGTTCATGGGGCATTCATACGATCAGCGGCCGACGCATGCCGAACCCGACCCGGTAGGGATGATCCGCCAGTCGATCAAGGTGATCCGGGAGTTCACCGGCAAGCGCCCGGTAGGCGGGATGGGGCCGGGGTTGACCGCAACGCTCGATACCCCGGAACAGCTCGCTGCGGCCGGCATCAAATACATCGCCGACTGGGTGATCGACGACGAGCCCTGCGCGATCCGGACCCGCAGCGGCGAACTCATCACCCTGCCGTACTCCCTGGAGTTGAACGACATCGCGATGATGGTGGTGCAGCACCACCCGGCGGGGGAGTTCGTCACGCGCACCATGGATTACTTCGAGCGCGTGTACCGTGAAGGCAGGGATCGCGCGAAAATCATGGCGATCGCGGTGCATCCCTATATCTCGGGCGTACCGCACCGCATCAAGTATTTCGAGGCCGTGCTGCGCCGGTTGAGGAAGCAGAAGGGCGTGCTGTTCTGGAACGGCGCGCAGATCCTCGATTGGTACCTCAAGACCCGCAAGCGGTGAGCGGCAAGCGGAACTGATTGAAGGGGCGAGGAACGTCATCGGGTTGATCCAGATCAACCCGATGCCTCGCCGGTTCGCGTCTTGCCTTGACAGAGACGCAAAGTTTTTTGAGAATTAACAAGTTAGCCCCCAATTCATCTAACCCGCAAGGAGCGCCAAATGGCAAAGACACCCTGGAAGACAGACAACTGGTTCGTCAGCCAGTGGAATTTCGCGGACGAAGTGCGCAAGGATTTCAAGTTCGCCAAGCAGATCAAGATCCACGACATCACGCTGCGTGACGGGGAGCAGCAAACCGGCATCATCCTCAGCAAGGACGACAAGATCCGCATTGCCGAAGCGCTGGCGGAAGC
>JBGQGU010000300.1:0-4666 GCA_041497655.1 Gammaproteobacteria bacterium | reverse complement strand
GTACGCGCGGCGCGATGCGCGGCGCGCCGAGCATTTCATCGGCGGGGATCCCCATGATGCGCCGATGGCCATGGATTATTTCGTCTGGGTGATCCGCAATGAGGGGCGAACCATCGTGGTGGACACGGGCTTCACCGCGGAGGTGGCGGCGAAGCGCAAGCGCGAATACATCCGCACGCCGAAAGCCGGGCTGGCCCTGCTGGGCATCAAGGCCGAAGCGGTGCGCGAGGTCATCATCACGCACATGCACTACGACCACGTCGGGACATTCTTCGACTTCCCGCAGGCCAATTTTCACCTGCAGGACGAAGAGATGCGCTTCGTTACCGGCCGCCACATGCGCCACGCGCGCTTTGCGCACTCGTTCGAGGTCGAGGACGTGGTCGGCATGGTGCGGATGCTCTTCAAGGGCCGCGTCCTGTTCCACAAGGGAGTGGAGGAGCTGGCCCCCGGCGTCAGCCTGCATCACATCGGCGGGCACACGCCGGGGATGCAGTCGGTACGGGTCCATACGCAGCGCGGGTGGGTGGTGCTGGCATCGGATGCAGTCCACTATTACGAGCACATGGAGACCGGACGCTGCTTCACCTCCATGTTCAATCTGGGGGACGCGCTGGAGGGATACGACACGCTGCGCCGGCTCGCCGAATCGCCGAGGCACATCGTTCCGGGCCACGACCCGCTCGTGATGGCGCGCTATCCGGCGGTCTCGAAAGAACTCGAAGGCATTGCGGTCAGGCTGGACGTCATGCCGCGAGACTGAAGAGAAAAAGGTGTAATCATTTAAGAATTTCTGTGTGGTTCCGTGTGTTTCCGTGGCTAAAACGGTTTTTGAGATGGCTTCTAGGGAGAATCCTATGGAGGCAGTGAAAGACAGCAGACATCTCTACGAAGTCGAGCGCCGTGCCGAGCACGCCGCGCGGCCCGGTTTCCGCATTACCGAGCTCCAGATTTCAAATAACCAGAAGGTGCCCTGGCACTTTCACAACAATGTCCAGGACACGTTTTACGTGCTCAATGGAAATCTGAGGCTCTTCCTGCGCGAGCCCAAGGAGGAGGTGCGGCTCGGCCCCGGTGACACGTACTCGGTCAAGCCTCGCCGCCCGCACCTGGTCACGAACGGTGGGGGAACTTCGGCGACGTTCCTGGTGCTGCAGGGCATAGGTGAGTACGACTTCGTTCCTCTCGTCTAGAACTTTTATCGTCACCCGTATCTCGTCAGGAGAGCTGGAACATGATCACTATCGAATCGACTCCCGAAATGGCGGCCAAGGTCTACGCGACCATGGCGAAAAACCTCAAGGTGGTGCGCCGCCGCCTGGGCAAACCGCTGACCCTGGCCGACAAGGTGCTGCTGGGGCATCTCGACGACCCGGAACGCCAGGATATGCAGCCGGGCAAGAGCTACCTGTTTCTGCGTCCCGACCGCGTCGTTTTCCAGGACGTGCTCGGGCAGACCGGCTTGTTGCAGTTCATGCAGACGCGGCGCGATAGGGTCGCGGTACCGACCACGGTGCATTGCGACCACCTGATCCAGGCCCGGGTCGAGGGCGGGCAGGACCTGCGCGAGTCGCTCGCGGAAAACACCGAGGTCTATGACTTTCTGCGCGCGGCAGCCGCCCGCTACGGCGCGGGCTTCTGGGGGCCGGGCGCGGGCATCATCCACCAGGTCGTGCTGGAAAACTACGCCTTTCCCGGCACGCTCATCATCGGCACCGACTCGCACACGCCCAACGCCGGCGGGCTCGGCGCGTGCGCCGTCGGCGTCGGCGGCGCGGACGCGGTGGAAACCATCGCCGGGCTGCCGTGGGAAGTGCTGTACCCGAAGCACATCGCCGTGTATCTGACCGGAAAGATGAGCGGCTGGACGGCGCCCAAGGACGTGATCCTCTACGTCGCGGGGGCGCTCACGGTGTCCGGCGGCACCAACGCGATCGTCGAATACATCGGCCCCGGCGCGCGCACCATCAGCGCGACTGGCAAAGCCACGATCACCAACATGGGCGCGGAACTCGGCGCGACGACTTCGATGTTCCCCGCCGACGAGCACATGGCGATGTACCTGCGCGCGACCGGCCGCGGCGGACTCGTGCCGCTGATGGAAAAGAACATGGACCTGCTCCAGCCGGACCCGGAAGTCGAAGCCAACCCCGGGAAATACTACGACCGCGTGGTGCGGCTCGACCTCTCGACGCTCGAACCCCACGTCGTCGGCCCGCACTCCCCGGATCGCGCGCGCCCGATCTCGAAGCTCGCTGCGGAGGTGAGTGATGCCGGCAACAAGTTCATCGACCGCATCTCGAGCGCGCTCATCGGGAGTTGCACCAATTCAAGCTACGAGGACATGAGCCGCTCGGCGGACGTCGCCGAGCAGGCGAAGGCGCACGGCGTGAAGTCCGCCGTGCCGTTCCTGGTGACGCCCGGCTCGGAGCAGGTGCGCGCCACCATCGAGCGCGACGGCCAGATGCAGTCGTTGAAAGACATCAACGGCGCCGTGCTCGCGAATGCCTGCGGTCCCTGCATCGGCCAGTGGCGCAGAGCCAAGGAAGTGGCGACGGTGCCGAACACCATCGTCACCTCGTACAACCGCAACTTCCCGGCGCGCAACGACGGGCAGGCAACGACCATGAATTTCATCGCGAGCCCCGAGATCGTCACCGCGATGGCACTTGCCGGCAAGCTCTCATTCAACCCGCTCGCCGATACGCTCACCGGCGCGGACGGCCGGTCGTTCAAGCTGAATCCGCCGAAGACCGCGCCCGAAGTGCCGGCGAAAAACTTTGACCGCGGGCACGCCGACTACATCGCGCCTCCCGCCGACGGCAGCCGCGTCAAGCTGAGCGTCGATCCCAAGAGCCAACGGCTGCAGTTGATGCAACCGTGGCCGGCGTGGGACGGCAAGGACTTCCTCGACATGCCGGTTTTGCTGAAAACCAAGGGCAAGACCACGACCGACCACATCTCTCCGGCCGGCCCGTGGCTGCGCTTCCGCGGGCACCTCGACAAGTTCAGCGACAACTTGTGCATGGGCGCGATCAACGCCTACACCGGCGAAGCCGGCAAGGTGAAGAACGTGCTGACGGGTGCTACCGGGGAGATGGTTTCCAAGGTCGCGCGCGACTACAAGGCGAAAGGCGTTAAGTGGGTTATCGTCGGCGACGCCAACTATGGCGAGGGCAGCAGCCGCGAGCACGCGGCGCTGTCGCCGCGCCTGTTGGGCGGCGTCGCGGTCATCGTCCGGAGCTTCGCGCGCATCCACGAATCGAACCTGAAAAAGCAGGGCCTGCTCGCGCTCACGTTCCAGCGTCCCGCGGATTACGACCGCATTCGTGAGGACGACCGCATCGGCCTCATCGGCCTGAAGGAGATGGCGCCGGGCAAGCCGGTCGAGTGCCGCATCAGGCATGGTGACGGCACCAGCGAAACGCTGAGGCTCAACCACTCGTTCAGCGCGGCGCAGCTCGAATGGTTCCGCAAGGGTTCCGCCTTGAATCTGTTCCATGGCGCCGCCAAAAAACCTGCGGCCAAGAAGAAAGTCGCGGCGGCCCGCAGGCAACGGGCGAAGAAGAAGCCGGCCGCGGCCGGGAAAAAACGCAGCTTGAAGAAGCCGGCAAGGCGGCGCTCCGGGAAGAAGTAGCAACAAAGGGGGGCTGTCCCCGGTTTCTCTTCGCCGGCGGTTTCCCCCGCCGCCCTCCATTCGCTGCTGTTTTCCAGCGTGTTTGACCTTCCCGGGTGGGGCCACGTGATCGTGGCCTTGGTGCTGACGCACATCACCATTGTTTCGGTCACGGTTTACTGCGGTTTCAACCCGATGTCGCGCACCAGCTTGCCGTACTTCGCGTATTCGCTCTTGATGTAATCCTGGAAGAACTCGGCCGACTCGTTGGCGACGATCAGTCCGGCCGCGGTCAGCTTGGCGTTCACGTCCGGTTGCTGCATCGCCCGGTTGATTTCCGCGTTCAGGCGCCGGACGATCGCGCGGGGCGTGCCCATCGGCGCGATGAAGCCGAACCATCCGCGCATGTCATATCCCGGAACCGCGTCTGCGAAGATCGGCAAATCCGGCCTATCCGGGACGCGCACGTGATTGGTCACCGCGATCAGCTGCAACTTGCCGGCCTGCGCGAGCGGTGACAGGCTGGTGTACGAACCTATTCCCGCCTGCACCTGACCGCCCATCACGTCCCCCAGGATCTGGGACGCGCCCTTGTACGGAACGTGCAGAAACTTGAAACCCGCCATCTTGGCGAGATACTCGAACGCAAGGTGGGGATAGCCGCCTTCGCCGTTGGTCGCGAGCGAGAGCTTTCCCGGGTTCGCTTTGGCCCACGCGATCATTTCCGAGGCGTTCTTGTACGGCGCCCCGAGATTGGCGACCACGGCCAGGTAGTTCGTCGCATTGAGCGCCACGGCCGCAAAGTCCTTGAGCGGATCGTACGGCAGCTTCTTGTAGGTGTGGGGCGCCACGACGAGGTTGCCGCCCTGTCCGACGCCGATGGTGTAGCCGTCCGGCGTGGCGGTCTTGAGAAGACCGAGTCCGATCTGGCCGCTCGCGCCGGCGCGATTTTCGATGACCAGTTGCTGGCCCAGCCGCTCCGACATCGCGGGGCTGATCAGGCGGGCGATGATGTCGGCCGCTTCGCCGGGCGGGAACGGAATGATGACG
>JBGQGU010000299.1:0-4684 GCA_041497655.1 Gammaproteobacteria bacterium | reverse complement strand
CACCGACGATCAGGGTGAACCCACCGTAGTCCGCCGCGCGCGCCGCGACCCCTTTCAGGTAGGCGTGCGGATCATCGGTGCCGCGCAGGAAGGCGGCCGTCAGCTCCCCTCGCGAGCGCGGCGCCACTCTCGCTGCCGGCCCGTCCCGGTAGTTGGTCACCGCAGCCATCCGGCCGCTGCGCGTCAGGCCGAGCCAGGTGCCGCCTTTTTCGAGGTCGCGGCCGCCGAAGATCTGCGGATCGTCGGCCCAGAAACCGGCTGCCGCGCTGGGGCGCTCGTACGCCTCGTCACGGTTGCCCGCGAACACCAGGGGGTACTCCGGGTGCACGCGCCAGGCCAGAAGAATCAGACACATCGGCCGGAGCCGGTGACTAAGTGATTAAGAAGCGGTCTCAAAAACACTCCCTCGCCCCGCGCAAACGTGGAGAGGGTTGGGGTGAGGGGCAAGCAGGTCGTCGATTTTCATAGGGAAACGTGATTACGTCCATCTCCCCCTCACCCTATCCCTCTCCCCCGACTGGGGGAGAGGGGATTTTTGAGATGGGCTCTAAGTAACTAAGTGACTAAGTGTATATTCGTTTCTAAATCACTCAGTCACCTAGTCACTTAGTCACTGGTTCCTCAAAGCACTCGTGATGCCGCGTGGTGCCGGGCTGGAGGAAGTCCTGCACCTTGAGCCGGCCGGCGATCTCGGCGAGCTCCCATTCGAATTTGGCTTCGTCGGCGATGCCCTCGTAAACCTCCATCCACAGGTTGGGCTCGCCCTGCTTCGTCAGGAGCCGGCCCTGGATTCCCGTCGCCTCGCGGACGGCCGCGAGGAGGCTCCGGATCAGCGGCTCGCAGGCGCCGGCCTTCTCCGGCGCGACGCGGTAGTAGATGTAGAAGGAAAATGCCACGGTCCAATGCTACTGGCGCAGCAGCCCCGCGGCAACCGGTCCGTTACCGAGGAGTAAGATTGCGGGTTGCGGGATCATTCCCGCCATATCGGGCAGGAGCTCTGCCATGACAACCCGAAAATATTTCTTTCTGCTGGCCCTCATGGTTGCCGGGTGCGCGGACCCTGAGGCTGTGCGGCGTCTCGATGCGGATATCGAGTCGGTCAATGAGCGCATCAGCCAGGCGCGGGAAGAGCGCAAAGCCTACGGCAAAGGTTCGGTCGTGCACGACCTGATCTCGCTCCGCATCGCCATCCACCAGCAGACGCTTGCGATGCTCGAGCAGCGGCGCGCGGCTGAGAAGTGGCACACGACGCTTACCTATTCCGTTGACGGCAAGTCCTACGCGGCTCCTGCCGACTCCTTGGCGAGAATGGCCGCGCTGCAGGCGAGGCTCAAGAACACCCGCGAGGGCCGCGAGTCCGACTTGCAATTGATGAGGGGATCTGCCGACTCGGTCAGGCCGCTCTACGTCATGAGCATCGCCACCAAGACGATCCTGATTTCCCAACTCGAATACCAGTTGACCGCCCACGCCAACGGCTTCCCGCCATACTATGTGCCGTTCCACCCTGCTGCGAGGGGCACCACGCCGCCGCAGATCATCGAAGTCCCGGCCGGCCAGTCGGCCGTGGTTCAGTGAGGGAGCGTGACGGGCGACGGGTGCGAGGTTTTTTGTTCGCCGGTCACGGCCTGTGCTCAGCCGACCAATGCTCGAAGCACCAGGTGCGTGGGAAGATAAATTACGGCGGGGAATGCGACCATCACCACGCCGAGGTACGCGAGCGGCGGCATAAGCTTTTGCGGCTCGGCGGTCCAGCCGAATACCCAGTTGACGTTTTCCACCTTCGGGTCCGCCAGCCGGTAGGTGAGGGGCACCACGACCCACGCGAGCAGCGTCTGCCCGATGAAGGCGTCGGAGTCGTAGCCGAGCCGGGCGACCATCCACAGCAGCAGGAGCGGCAGGAACACATGGAACAGCGAGATTGCCCTCAGATACAGCGGTTTCGCCGGATCGAACATGTAGTCCGTCAGGCCGACCAAGCGCTTGCCCGTGAGCAGCCGCCCAAAGAAGGCGGCGTTCCACACGAGTTCCGGCAGCAGCACGCCCACCAGCATCATGCTGGCGAGCAGGCTGCTTTCCAGCCAGAGCGCGGGCACGGTCACAATCAGCGCGATGTCCGAACCCCACAGAAAATTCGAGAGCGGATATTTGACCGCGTAAACCGCAACGGTCACGACCGCGAATGCCGTGTACGAGAGCTTGATCCAGAGCGGAATCAGTTCCATGCTCAGAGAAAAGCGTGAATCGTGATTCGTGAGTCGTGATTCGACCTCCGCGGCAGCTTCCCTTTCCAATATGGATTCCCCTCTCCCCCGATCGTGGGGGAGAGGGAAGGGTGAGGGGGTGCGGTGCCCGGGTCACTGATCACTGGTCACGCGGTACGGAAGTTGTAGCAACGTGAGCGGCGGGCCGCCAGCTGACTTCCAGTGCACATCCCCGCGCTCCGCGCTGGCGATCTGGATCACGGCCAGCACGTCGCAGCCACCCTCTGGCGAGCGGGCGGCGTTGACGATCGTGCCGCAGGCCTGCTCGCCGAAGTCGGAACTGTAGAGCTTCTCGCCCGGCTGGGGGCGATCGCTTCCGGCGATGTTTGCGAGGTACATGCGCTGCTTGAGCGTCCCGCGGTAGTGCATGCGCGAGACGATCTCCTGGCCGGGATAGCACCCCTTGGTAAGGCTCACGCCGCCGATGAGATCGAGATTCACCATCTGCGGCACGAACGCCTCCTGCGTCGCAGGCAGGACTACCGGGACGCCGGCGCGGACGTCGAGCCAGTTCCAGTAATCCGGATCCGCCTTCTCTGCGCCATCGGAAAGCGATTCGATGATACCGGGTGATTTATTCGCGGCGACGATCTCATAGCGATCGCCCGGAAGGCGGATGACCATAGCATGCTGAGTGTTGATGACGTCGTGGACGCTACGCGGCACATCACCGACTGCGCGTTGGACCAACGCTGCGGCATCCTTGCCTGAGACGCCGAGAAGCGTCCACTCGGCTGAGCCATCGGCAGCTCTTACCTTCGAGCGCAGGATGTACTTCGAGAGCAGTTTCTGGATTGGCTCCCGGAGAGGGGAGGGAAGCTGCATGAAGAAGTCCTCACCCGCGCGCCACAGCAGGAAAGTCGCCAGCACGCGGCCCTTGGGGGTGCAATAACTGCCGTAGGTGCTCTTGCCCGACGCGAGCGCGGCGACGTCGCAGCTCAGCTGGTTGTGGAGGAACACCTGCGCTTCCGCGCCGGAAAAGCGGATCAATCCAAACTGGGCGAGCTCGCAGAAGACGGTCTTGGTCATGAGTTTTCGGTGTTACTTCCAATTGCCCGGATTGTTATCCAAATGTCCCAGGATGGCAAAGACTGCCAATCGTTACGACAACCATGAGGGGCAAGCAACAACGCGATCGCGTTACCTGGATCATCAGTTTTGCGCGATAGCAGTCAACAGACAGGCTACAGTCTGATGCCGCGAGCGTAGAGCGCCGGACAGCTTGAGTAACCGCGCTGAAATGAAAAACCAGTGGGAAATTGGTTTGCGGCTCAGACTGTTACAAGTGATATCTCAAACCTAACAAATTGATAGATTTGCCATTTCCTACAGTCGGTCTATAAATGTGCTGCAGGAATGACATGACAATCTGATCGGGCGCGAAGAAGTTGCGAGCTAATACACGACCTTCCGACGAGGCTGTTAAAGCAACTCTCCGGCGGGAAAGCGCGGGAGAGAGGGCTTTGGACAGCAGCAAGGTGTTCGTAATCTGAGTTGCCCTGCGCCCTGACTCAGGCGCGAGGCGAGATACGGCAATTCCGGACAGGGGAGTATGTCTCTGGCTACCGAACTGCTGTTGGCGGCTGAGACTTATGTATGGGGGCTGCAGGGGATCTGCCAGCTTCATCGCATTCCGTTTGCCCCGGGCCTGATACTCCAGCAGTTCCCGCCGCCCTACAGCCTCGTCTCGCTGCATCAAGCGGCCACTGCCCTGGGCCTGAAGAGCGGCTTGCGTGATGCGCTCGTCACGGAATTACCCGAACTTCGCGCGCCATTTGTCGCCCTCCTGAAGCCGGCAACATCTTTTGCGAGCGACGAAAGTGGTGACAGTCCTGCAGAAGAACATTCCCAGCCGTATCGCCTCGCGATTATCGTCAAGTGCGACAGTCACAGCATCTCGTACTACGAAAAGAGCCGCCAGAATCCGCTGACATCCACGACGCAAGAATTCGGCGGGTTGTTCGCCGGCAAGGTCATGTTATGCGTCCCGACGGCTTCCGAGCTGAAGGGGCCGGATACCGCCGCGGACGGGCGTGGTGAATTCGGATTCCGCTGGTTCGTCCCTGAGTTGTTTCGGCATAAGGCAATCTGGCGCGACGTGCTGCTCGCCTCTCTTGCCATCCAATTGATGGCACTGGCCACACCCGTATTTACCCAGGTCGTCATAGACAAGGTCATCGTCCATCACACGTTGAGCACGCTGGTTGTCATCGGGATTGCGCTCGGAGTGTTCATCATCTTTACCGCCGTCATGAGCTGGGTGCGGCAGTACCTAGTGTTGCACACCGGGAACCGGATCGACGCCGTGCTCGGATCGCAGGTGTTCGAGCACCTCTTCAAACTGCCGCCGCGCTATTTCGAGCACCGGCCGACGGGCGTGCTGGTCGCGCGCATGCTTGGAGTTGAAACCATCCGGGAGT
>JBGQGU010000298.1:0-4717 GCA_041497655.1 Gammaproteobacteria bacterium | reverse complement strand
CTGTCGTTCGACGACGTCGTGCCCGATTCCGGGAAGGAAGCCGCCGGCAAACCCCTCGTAATCGTTGCCGAAACCTTCGACAACCTGGTGTACACGGTGAAACTCGCCAGAAAAGCGACGGGCGACGACCATTTTGTGAACTTCACCGTGAAGGGCGAGCCCCCGAAGAGCCGCGCGCCGGAGAAGGGCGAGAAGGCGCAGGACAAGGAGCGCCGCGACAAGGACTTCGCCGACAGCCGCAAGAGGCTCGAGGAGCGCATCGCCGCGGAGCAGGCGCTTGCGAAGTGGACTTACGTCATCGGCAAGCGCGAGCTCGATCAGCTGCTCAGGGCCCGCGGCGAGATGGTGGCGCCGCGGCGCGACAGGAAGTAATCCCTGTGAGACCTTCCCCTCCTTTTCAAGGAGGGGTGGATGCGAAGCAGACGGGGTGGTTGATGATGGTGAATCTCAGCTCCCACCACCCCGCTCGCGTCGCGAGCACCCCTCCTCCTCCGGCAGGAGGGGAGTACTCAAGCCGCGCCCCAGTCTGTCGGCGCTATTAACCATCCCTGTGCTACGATAAATTCCGTTCAGCACATGAAGCTCATGCGCGCCGTCATCGTCCTTCTGCTCTGCGTTCCGCTCGCGGGCTGTGCCGTCACGATGTACGGCAACCAGTCGACGAGTGGCGGCACGACCGCCACGACGGCTTCGAGCCAGGTCAGCGGCTCGGCTCAGGGGGCGAACTACAAGGCCTCGTTCTCGTCCGGCGGGCATCTGGTGACCCCCAAGGCATCCGGCGGCTATGTGTCGGTCAGCGGGAATGCGGCGGCCGTGCTGGTCGGCGTCGTCGTGATCGCCGATTTAGTGAACTACCTCCGAGGCGAGTCCCGGCCCAAGCCGCTGCCCCCGGGCACCGCGATCTCTCACACGTGCTCGTGCTACGGCTACAAACCACCGGTGAACAGTGAACAGTGACCGGCACCGCCATGAAGCGTGATTCGTGATTCGTGAATCGTGATTCGATGGCTTTGTCATGAAGCTGAGAGAAATCCTCAAGTCGCCGGAATCGCCGCTCGGCAAGAAGTGGAAAATCAAGAAGCGGACGGACGGCTACGAGTCCGACGTCACGGCGCTGGTTCGCACGATGCTCGAGGACGAGGCGATTCTCGAAGACCAGCGCTGGGCGTGGGAGCGCTGGCGCAATGACGCCGACGCTTTGAAGAACCGCTGACCGGCGCCGGTCAGCGCGATAAAGCGTGAATCGTGATTCGTGAATCGTGATTCGACACTTGATCATCCTGTGACCCGTTCATCGTTCATCATTCATCGTTCATCGTTGGTATTGCTGTGCGCGGCGTCGTTTGCCGCAGGGATGCCAGCCAGCGCACAGCAATACCCGACGCGGGCGGTACGGGTGATCGTCGCATCCTCGCCCGGCAGCGGGGTGGACATCGTGTCGCGCATCGTGGCCCAGAAGCTCGCGGCGGGGCTCGGGCAGCAGGTCATCGTGGACAATCGCGCAGGCGCCGGCGCGAATCTCGGCGCCGAGATCGCCGCCAAGGCGCCTCCCGACGGCTACACATTGCTCATGGGCACGCCCGCCCACGCCATCAATGTCAGCATGTACAGCGGGCTCAATTACGACATTGTCCGCGACTTCGCGCCGGTCAGCCTGGTCTCGACGGGCCAGTATGTTGTGATCGTTCATCCATCGGTGCCCGCGCGCACGGTGAAGGCGCTCATCGCGCTGGCGCGGAGCCAGCCGGGCGATCTCGCGTACGGCTCCGCCGGGCCCGGCAACTCGACGCATCTGGCGGGCGAGCTTTTCAACAGCATGGCAGGGACGAAGATGCTGCACGTGGCGTACAAGGGAAGCGGTCCGGCGTTGATCGAACTGATGAGCGGTCAGCTGCAGGTGATGTTCGCGAATATCACCGCCGGATTGCCGCACATGCGGACCCACCGGGTGCGTGCGCTGGCCGTGACCGGGCCGAAACGGTCATCGCAGGCTCCCGAGCTTCCAACCGTGGCGGAGGCCGCGTTGCCGGGCTACGCCGTGACGTCATTCTTCGGCGTGCTCGTGCCTGCCGGCACGCCGGCGGCGATCATCGCGAAACTCAATACCGAGATCATCAAGGCGGTACGCGCCGCAGACGTTCAGGCGACGCTTGCAACCGAGGGCGCCGAGGCGGTCGGCAGCTCGCCGGAGGAATTTGCCGCCTATATCCGGGCCGAGATACCCCGATGGACAGCGGCCGTGAAGACGGCGGGGCTGTACGCCCAGGCGAAGTAAGATAATGCGGAATGAGGAATGCGGAATGATGAATAAACGAAGAAACACCCGGACGCCAAGGCCCCGCGTCTTCCATTCATCATTCATCATTCATCGTTCATCATTCGTATTGCTGTGCACTGCGCTGGCAGCAGCCTTGTCGCCAGCGCAAGCACAGCAATACCCCACGCGGCCGGTGCGCTTCGTGGTGCCGTTCGCGCCGGGCGGCAGCACCGACACACTGGCGCGGACGATCGGCTTGAAGCTGGCGGACGCGCTCGGGCAGCAGATCGTGGTGGACAACCGCCCTGGCGCCAACGGCGACATCGGCATGATGATCGTCGCCCGGGCGCCGGCCGATGGCCACACCATCCTCCTCGGCTACATCGCCAACCTCGCGATCGCGCCGAGCCTCTACGGTAAGCTGCCGTTCGACCCAGTGAAGGATTACGCGCCGATCACCCAGATCGCCACCTCGCCCAACGTGCTGACGGCGCACCCTTCCGTGCAGGCGAAGAGCCTGCAGGAGTTGATTGCGCTGGCGAAGGCGAAGCCCGGCGCGGTCAATTTCGCCTCGACCGGCGTCGCCAGCGTCGGGCATCTCACCGGCGAGCTGCTCAACAACCTGGCGGGAATCAGGATGACGCACGTTCCCTACAAGGGCAGCGGTCAGGCCGTGACGGACATCCTGGGCGGCCACGTGCAGGTCATGTTCAGCGGCTTCTCGTCGACCATCGTCCATATCAAGAGCGGCAGACTGCGGGCGCTCGCGGTGACCGGCATCCGTCGCTCGCCTGCGCTGGCCGATGTCCCGACCATCGCGGAGCAGGGGTTCCCGGGCGTCGAAGCGACCGCGTGGTACGGCGTGCTCGCGCCCGCCGGAGCGCCGAAGCCGGTCGTCACGCGGCTGCACGGCGAGATCGTCAAGATCCTCAAGCTGCCCGACGTCAGCCAGCGGCTGGACGGGCTGGGTTTCGAGATCGTCGGCTCGACTCCGGAGCAGTTCGGCGCTTACATCCGCTCGGAAATCAAGAAATGGGAGAAGGTGGTGAAGGCGTCGGGGGCTAAGCCGGACTGAGAAGAAGTGTCGAGTGTCGAGTGTCGAGGGACGAGTGTTGAGTGATGAGTGATGAGTGATCAGTAGCGTCCGACACGTTTATTGAAGACTGCTTGTAAGTCTACGACTGACAATGGATTTCATGCTTTGGCAAGGTGTTAACGATTTGAACTGGAAGCGCCTGTTGCAGGATCCTTTCCGGATTTTCCGGGGAGGATTCGATGCACGCAGGCAAGCTCGTGTTCGCGCAGGTGATGGAGTTTGCGCCGTGGCACACCTTTCGTCGCTTGGTGGTGAAGTATCGGGGCGACTTCAATGTTCGCAGCTTCAGTTGCCTGGACCAGTTTCTGTGTCTTGCCTTCGCGCAAATGACCTATCGGGAGAGCCTGCGCGATATCGAAGCGTGCCTGCGCGCGCAGCCCACCAAACTCTACCATCTGGGCCTGCGGGGCAACATCAGCCGCAGTGCACTGGCCGATGCCAACGAAGAGCGCGACTGGCATATCTACTACGAGTTCGCGCAAGCGCTGATCCGCATCGCCCGCAAGCTCTATGCCGACGAACCGCTGGAGGTGGATCTGACCGAGACGGTCTATGCGCTGGACTCCACCACGATCGATCTGTGCCTGGCGCTGTTTCCCTGGGCGCCGTTTCGCGCCACCAAAGCAGCGGTGAAGCTGCACACGCTGCTCGATCTGAGAGGATCGATTCCGACCTTCGTGCATATCAGCGACGGCAAGCTCCACGACGTGAACGTGCTCGATCTGCTCATCCCCGAGCCGGGCGCTTTCTACGTGATGGACCGCGGCTACCTCGACTTCGAGCGGCTCTATGCGCTCACTCAGGCCGGGGCTTTCTTCGTCACTCGCGCCAAGGCCAATTCGAAGTTCAAGCGCTTGCTCTCTCAGCCCGTGGATCGCAGCACCGGGCTCATCTGCGATCAACTGGTCGAACTCACTGTGTTCTATTCCCACCAGGGCTATCCCGAGCGGCTGCGCCGCATCGTGTATCGCGATCCCGAACGAGACCAGCGGCTGGTGTTTCTGACCAATCACCTGTCGCTGCCCGCGCTCACCGTGTGCGCGCTCTACAAGAGTCGCTGGCAGGTGGAGTTGTTCTTCAGGTGGATCAAGCAGCATCTTCGCATCAAGCGCTTCTTCGGTACCTCGGAAAATGCAGTCAAGACCCAAGTCTGGACCGCCGTCGCCGTCTACGTGCTGGTCGCCATCATCCGCAAGCGGCTCGACTTGAAGCTCTCCCTGCATTCGATGCTGCAAATCCTGAGCGTCACGCCGTTCGAGAAAGAGTCGTTGATTCATCTGCTTACCGATTCCGCACTCTCCGAAAACATGCACCAAAGCACCAACCAAATGAATCTATTCTGAATTCTGTCGGACACTACTGAT
>JBGQGU010000297.1:0-4719 GCA_041497655.1 Gammaproteobacteria bacterium | reverse complement strand
TGCTGGTGGCCTCGGCCGACGGCGATGCGCGGCGGCTCTACAACATGCTCGAGCAGATCGGCATTGCCGCGGCGGAAGCGGGACGCGGCGAAATCGACGAGCCTTTTGTGCGCGAGACGCTGACCCAGCGTCTGCGCCGCTTCGACAAAGGCGGCGACCAGTTCTACGACCAGATCTCGGCCCTGCACAAATCAGTGCGCGGCTCCGCGCCGGATGCGGCGCTCTACTGGCTCACCCGCATGCTGGACGGCGGTGCCGACCCCCTTTACATCGGCAGGCGCATCGTGCGCATGGCGGTCGAGGACATCGGGCTCGCCGACCCGCGCGCGCTGCGCGTGGCGCTCGACGCGTGCGAGACCTATGAGCGGCTGGGCTCGCCGGAAGGGGAGCTCGCGCTGGCGCAGGCGGCGTTATACATGGCGATCGCCCCGAAGAGCAACGCGGCCTACGTGGCGTTCGGGGCGGCGCAGGAGCTCGTGCGCAACGACGCGTCCCGACCGGTGCCGGAGCACCTGCGCAACGCGCCGACTCGCCTCATGAAGGAGCTCGGCTACGGGCGGGACTACCGTTATGCGCACGACGAGCGGGATGCGTATGCCGCAGGCGAGAGCTATTTTCCAGAAGGGATGAAGCCGCCCGAATTCTACCGCCCGACGGAGCGCGGGCTGGAAGCGCGCATCCGCGAACACCTCGAGCAACTGCGCAAGCTCGATGCGGAATCGAAGCGGAAAAAGCGGTGATCGGTGACCGCGACCTCAAGAACGCGGACTTAATAAGAATTACGAAACTGCGTGACCATCAAGAGCAGGTCGTGTGACGCAACCACCCCGTCCGCTTCGCGTCCACCCCTCCTTGAAAAGGAGGGGAAAATTCCCCTCCTCTCACGAGGAGGGGTGCCTCTGGAGGAGGCGGGGTGGTGTGGTTGGGCGTCGCGCGGATACGTAAAGCTCAATAATCCAATCCTCGACACTCGACACTCGACGGCGGCCTCCGACGCATCATCGCTGGATTTCGGCACACTCACATCGGCCGCCCTGCGCGCCGCCGGGGGTCAGATCCCCAAGAGAAACTTTTGGGGCCCCTCTTCCGCCCCTCGACGCGCTCCCGTCACTCGGCCTTGATGTTGGCTTCCCGAATAACCCTGCCCCATTTTTCGCTCTCGGCTTTCATGAAGACGCCGAATTGCTCGGGGGTGCTGCCGACCACGCTGGCTCCCATAGCCGCGATCCTTTCCCGGAAGTCGGCCTGCTGCAGCACTTTGGAGACGTCGCCGTAGAGCCGGTTGATCAGGTCGCGCGGTGTCGCCGCCGGCACCGTGTAGCCGAACCAGTTGGTGAGCTCATAGCCTGAAACCGTCTCGCCGATGGTAGCGATCTCGGGCAGCAGCGGCGAGCGTTTTCCGCCGAGGACCCCGAGCGCGCGCAGCCTGCCGGCCTTGATGTACGGCAGTGACTGCAACAGGCTGTCGCAGGTGAGGGACACCTGTCCGGCCAGCAGGTCAACGAAGCTCGGGCCGCTGCCCTTGTAGGGAATGTGCACGAAGTTCACCTTGGTCATCGACTTGAACAGCTCCACCCCGAGATGCGGCGCGCCGCCCGGCCCCGACGACGAGTAATTGATCTGGCCGGGGTGGGCCTTCGCGAGCGCGATCAGTTCCTTGACGTTCTTCGCGGGCAACGAGGGATGCGCGATCATCACGAAATGCACCGCCACCATCTGGGTAAGCGGGGCGAGGTCGCGCAGCGGGTCCACCGGCATTTTCGGGTACAGGTACTGATTGGCCGTGAGATTGCCCAGCGTGCCGAGGAACAGGGTATGGCCATCAGGAGCCGAGCGTGCTGCCACCTCGGTACCGATGACCCCCGATGCGCCGGGACGGTTCTCGACGACGACCGGCTGGCCCCAGATCTCGGTCAGCTTCGGGCCCATCAGGCGCGCCACGATATCGACGCCGCCGCCCGGAGGGAACGCGACGATGATGCGCACCGGCTTGGTGGGAAACGGCTGAGCGAGCACGCTGCAACTGAGCGCCGCGAAGGCGAGGGCCGCCAGCAACGAAATCATTTTACGCATGGATGACCTCCTGGATAGTTTTTCTCGCGGACCGGGTATGCCGATTGTGGCTTCTGAATCTAACGGCGGAGCGTCGGGCATGTCAAGGCATCGTCCGCATCACACATTCTGCGATAATACGCGGTCGGCGCTTCAGCGTGATTTGATCGATCGGAAACCGGATGCTCGACGTTCAATTGCTGCGCAGTGACCTGCAGGCGGTCGCGAGACGGCTAGCTGACCGCGGCTATGTTTTCCCCGTTGACGAATTCGCGAAGCTGGAAGCGGCCCGCAAGGCAGTGCAGACCGAGACGCAGGACCTTCAGGCGAAGCGCAACCAGCTCTCGAAGCAGGTCGGCCAGCTGAAGGCAAGGGGCGAGGATGCTTCTCCGCTCATGGCGCAGGTCAACGCGCAGGCGGACCGCCTGAAGGCGCTGGAACAGGAGTTGGAGGCGGTCCAGGTCAGGCTCAACGACTTCCTGCGTGGCATTCCCAACGTGCCACATGCGAGTGTGCCCGCGGGCAAGTCATCGGAAGACAACCTGGAGATGCGCAAGGTCGGTACGCCGCGGGCGTTCAATTTCTCGGTGAAGGATCACGTGGACGTCGGCGAAGGCCTCGGCCTGCTCGATTTCGTGACCGCCTCAAAGCTCTCGGGCGCCCGCTTTTCCGTGATGAGGGCCGGCATTGCGCAGCTCCACCGCGCGCTTGCGCAGTTCATGCTCGACGTGCACACGCGCGACCATGGTTACACGGAGGTCTACGTTCCGTACCTGGTGACGGGAGAATGCGCCGACGGCGTATCCAGTCTTGCCAAGTTCAAGGACGACCTGTTCAAGGTCGAGGGGCGCGACCTCTATTTGATCCCGACGGCGGAATATCCGGTGACGAACTTCGTGCGTGACCAGATCATTCCTGGAGAGAAGTTACCGCTCAAGTTCGTCTGCCACTCGCCTTGCTTCAGGAGCGAGGCTGGCACCTACGGCAAGGACACGCGCGGCATCATTCGCCAGCACCAGTTCGATAAGGTCGAGCTTGTGCAGATCGCGCACCCGCAGGCGTCCTATGGACTTCTGGACGCGCTGACCGGGCACGCGGAGGTGATACTCAAGCGGCTCGCCCTGCCGTATCGGGTCGTGACGCTGTGCACGGCAGACATGGGCTTCGCCGCGGCCAAGACCTACGACATCGAGGTCTGGCTGCCGGGGCAGCAGGCCTATCGCGAGATCTCCTCGTGCAGCAACTTCGAGGCGTTCCAGGCGCGGCGCATGCAGGCGCGCTTCCGCAACGAAAAGGGCAAGACCGAGTTCGTGCACACGCTGAACGGGTCCGCCCTGGCGGTCGGAAGAACGCTCATCGCGGTGCTCGAAAACTATCAGAACGCCGATGGCAGCGTAACGATACCCACGGCATTGCGTCCCTACATGGGCGGCGCCAGCGTCATCTCCGCTCTCTAGCCGCAGAATCATGACGCTGCTAGAATCGCGCCTTCGCGCGGAGAGGTGCCAGAGTGGTTGAACGGGCCGGTCTCGAAAACCGGAATACGCGCAAGCGTATCGTGGGTTCGAATCCCACCCTCTCCGCCAGCGCCTAACTTAACTACATGATATATAACGGTATCTAGTGATAGGCCAATGCCTACCCACGACGTTACCCACGCTCGGCTGCGATGCCGCCAGCCGTTGCCAAGCGCGCCACGGCCCGCCTGGGCAAGCCTCAGCTACGGTGGACGGCGATGGAGAAAACGCGCGGGCAGCCGTGGAGGATGGAACCAGTCCACCCGTGCGCCGTGGACGCGCTGGCGGTCGCTACAGCAGCCGTAGGACAGGCGCTAGAGGCTCAGCGGGTGGATTGTGTCAGCGCGTCGCGGGTCGCCGCGGGTCGCCGCGGCGCCTGCATCATTTCGAGTCCAGTTCGCGCCAGCACGATCATCTGCCCGTAGACCGCGTCTATCAACTGCCGCTTCTCATCGGCGCTGATTCGAGGATTTTGTGCGATCAACTGCACGACTTGGGAAGCATGCCCGAGCGCGGAGTGAATGCCGTCGAGCCGCACCAGGTCTTGCGCGAGCTGCCACTCCTTCAGCGCGGCTTCGGCATCGCCGAGTGCGGCGAGGTGGCGGACCGTCTGCACGATCTTCGTCGTTTTCTCGTGCTGGTCGTAGAAATCCTGAATGCTCTGCGCGGTCGCAGCCGGATATCGGATGGTGAAGGCTTTAATGACGGGCAAATCCTCAAGGCGCTGCGCCGGCAGAATCGGCTCAGGCAGCGCGCCGGCTTTTTGTAAGAGATAACTAGCCCCCTGCACCACGTAGGCGCCGAGCGTTCCCGTCCAGCCCCTGATGTAATTGTCGATCATCAGCGGAGAGGCAAAATTACTGTCATGCATTCCGGGGAAGCTGCCGATGATGTGCCCGAGTGCCTTGGTCGCCTCGGTGGTATAGGGCAGGAACTGGTATTCCGGCAAAATGTGCTTCATCGAATCCGGCACGATCGGCCGGTCGGTGAACAGGCTGAAATTCGTCATTTGCTGGAACGGCGGGAGCAACACCGTGGGCACGACGTTAAATCCGAACACGTTGACGAGCGTCTGTGCAAAATGCTTTAATGTGTCCGGATTGTCCTTCACGTAGTAGTACAAGTTGAGCTCTGTTTGACTTCCGTATAT
>JBGQGU010000296.1:0-4727 GCA_041497655.1 Gammaproteobacteria bacterium | reverse complement strand
GGTGGGCCAAGGTGATCAAGGCCGCCGGCATACAGCTCGAATGAACTCTGCGGTGAGAGCTTTTCTCAGTTCGGCCGCTTGAACTCGAGTATGTCGAAGCCGGGTCCGCGATCGACCAGGTAAATCACTCCGCGTTTGTCCACGTCAACATCGTTGGTCTGCGGTCCGGGTTGTCCCGGCGCCGGTTCCGGGATGTAGTGGCCGACTTCCTGTGGCGCAGCCGGATCGGCGATGTCCACGATGCGCAGCCCTCCTGCGAACCACGTGCAGTAGACCAGCGTCTCGTCCATGCGCTCGTGGAACTGGTGCGCACCGAAGCGCCCGGGCGCGGCGCGGCTGTAGGGCGAGTCGAGCTCGCTCACCTGGAAAATCGCGAGCGGCTGGATCTTCGCCACATCGGTCACGTCGAGCACCCACAGGCAGCCGTGCGGGCGGCCGCGACGCCGCTCCATTTCCCGAGCGTCGTGCGCATGATCCTCTTCATCGATCGCCAGCGCGATATGCCTGCCGCCGATCGGGAGCGGCACGTCCATGAACGTATGGCTGGGTTCGGGGAACGGTGGATGGTAGTTGTATGCGCCGATCGTGCGCGGCTTGCGAATGTCGGAGACGTCTATCACGCGCACGCCGCCGTGCCAGCAGCCGGCAAACAGGCGGTCTCCCGAACGCAACGCATGGTGCAGGCGGTGCTGCCGGCCAGGCCACGCCGGCTTCTCGCCGCCCGCGAGATGCTGTCCCGGCAGCCACCAGCGCGACACTTCCTCGGGTTTGGCTGGATTGCGGATGTCGTAAATCACCAGGATATTGCCGACATAGCCCGGCATCTCGGTCGAGATGTAGGCGTAATTCGCGTCCATGTCGAAGCGGTGCACGCCGATGCCGTGGGTTTTCTGAAAATGAATCAGTTTCGGCTTCGTGCGGTCCGCTACGTCATACAGCTTGAAGCCACCCTTGTCATAGGGCTTGCGCTGCGCTTCCTCGACCGCCGGGATGTCGGCGACGGCGACGCCGAGCTCCCCGGCGAGCTCGGCATGGCTGGGGTCGCGTCCGAGTGCGGCGCGCAGTTGCGTGCGCAGCTTGGGCAGCTCGTCCGCTTTGCGGCCGATTGCCGTCATGTTGCGTTCGCTGTTGACGATCATGAGGTCGCCGATCACGCGCGCCTTGTGGCTGTGCGAGGTTGGATCTTCGAGATCGATTTGCGATACCACGCGCGGTCGGCGCGGGTCGGACACGTCGACGATCGTGGTGCCGAGGTTCTGCTTGTTGGGCAGGTGGCCGAGATACGCGTAGCTGTCCTGGACATAAACCTGGCCGGCGCCGGGCAGGTCGAGGCGCGAGATCCGGGTCACGTTCTTTGTCAGCGAGGGAGCCGGGTGCGGTGCGTTCATGATCGAATTCCTGTTGTGCAGGTGCGGCCGGGGATTCTACAATGAATATGAATCGCGCAGGCGGGACCTGCGCGATTCATGAATGCGCGCCGCTACCCGTGATTCATCATCTGGACGGTAGTGGATGGGTCATTTCAGGCGGGCGCGAACCAAGAGAGAGGTGGATGCCATGCGGTTGGATTCGATTGTGCTGATGGCCTTGTCCTGCGTGGTGATAGCGCCAGCCTCGGCGCAGACCTATCCGAACCGGACCGTCAGGCTGATCGCTCCGTTCGCCCCGGGCGGCGCGACCGACGTTCTGGCCCGGCTCACGGCCCAGAAGCTTGGCGAGCGCTGGGGCCAATCGGTGATCGTGGACAACCGCGTCGGCGCCGGCGGGCACATCGGGGCGGAGCTGGCGAGCCGCGCCGCTCCGGACGGCTACACGCTTCTCGTGGCGGGCACGCCGCACGCAATCGGCATGAGCCTCTATCAGAAGCTCGCCTACGATCTGGCGAAGGACCTCGCGGCGGCGAACCGGATCGCCACCTATCCCAGCGCGATCGTGGTGCACCCCTCGCTGCCCGTGAAGAACGTGAAGGAACTGATCGCGCTGGCGAAGGCACGCCCCGGACAGCTGAACTTCGGATCCGCGGGGATCGGCTCGCCGAACGGGCTCGCGCTGGAGCTTTTCAAGACCATGGCGAAGGTGAGCATGGTGCACATTCCCTACAAGGGCGGCTCCGGGCAGATGGTCACCGAGCTGCTCTCCGGGCAGGTGCAGCTCGCCTCGATCGGGCTGCCGCCGGCGATGCCCTACGTCACGTCCGGCCGGCTCCGCGTCATTGCCGTGACCGGCATGACGCGTTCCGCGCTGCTGCCCTCGGCGCCGACGGTGAACGAAAGCGGGCTGCCCGGCTTCGACGTCACGTCCTGGTACGGCATATTCGGCCCGGCGGCGTTGCCGAAAGAGATCGTCGCCAAGTTGAACGCGGATGTCGCGGCCATCCTCGGCGCGCAGGACCTGAAGGAGCGGCTCGCCGGCCTCGGCGCAGAGCCGGGATCGATGTCGCAGGAGGCCTTCGCGCGCTACGTGCGCGAGGAAGTCATCAAGTGGGCGAAGGTGGTAAAGGAATCCGGCGCGACGGTCGACTGACTCCGTCGCGCCGGGACGGCGTGATGGGTGATGGGTGATGAGTGATAGGTGCCCCAATCCGAGTAAAGAATCGGGAGACGCTGTAGCGAAACCGCAACGGGCACCCGGTATATACGCTCGCGATGGCCGCGGGCAATATGCGGATACCCTCGAACTGCGGTACACTTCTCCGGTCCAAAGCCGTTACTTACGAGTAAGCCGCAGGCTTTGGAATTGAGAGGGCGAAACGACGATGTTTAATCAGCGCAAAGTCGCCCAGATGGCGGCCCACCTTCTTGATCGCGGAAGGGGCCGCATGAATTACTTGAAGCTGATGAAGCTTCTCTATCTTGCGGACCGCGAATCCATGAAGCGTCACGGAGAGCCCATTTCGGGGGACCAGTACGTGTCCATGGATCATGGCCCGGTGCTCTCCCAGACGCTCAACCTCATCAACGGTGCGGTCAGGCCCCAGGAGCGGGGATGGGATCACTGGATTGCAGACAAGGCGGATTACGAAGTATCGCTGCGGCGTAAGGCGTCTCGCGACGCGCTCGATGAGCTAAGCGATGCCGACCTCGAAGTGCTCGACGCCATCTACGGCAAGTTCGGCAGGATGGACCAGTGGAAGCTTAGGGATTACACGCACCGTTACTGCCCGGAATGGACGGACCCCAAAGGGTCGTCCATACCAATCGAATACGTTGACATCTTCAAAGCGCTGGGACGTGGCCCGGCTGAGGCGAAAAAACTTGCCGCTAGGCTGGAGCATGAAAACAGGATAGACAAGCTCTTTGCGACGCTATGAGCCTGTTCGTGCCGTTCCGGCGGGCGACGCTGCTGATACCGACCGGAGCGGCACACGAACCTGACCGTAAGCATCTCTTCATCGTCCTGACGGATCCCGCGCAAGTCCTCGATTTCGACGATAAGCAATCGCTGCTCGCCGGCGTCTACAGCATCAACCCCGAATCACACCACGATCCCGCATGCGAGCTTTACGCGGGCGACCACGCGTTCATCCGGCATAAGAGCTACGTTCACTACGCCCGAGCGCGCATTGAACCGTCGCAAAGCATAGTCAACGCGGTCAAGAAAGGCCTCTTTGTTCCGAAGGCCATGCTGGTGAAGGAAATCTTTGCCCGCGTGTGCAAGGGACTCGTAGAATCGCGTTTTACGCCGCCGAGAATCCTATCGTTCTACGAAGCCGCTGAAGCGGCGCGGAATGCGGACTAATAAGAGCAGGGGACGATGCCGACGCTGGACTGGCTGGACCGTGAGCGAGCGATGCAGCGTGCCAGGACCTAATTCATCCTGGCGTGCTGAAGTGCATGCGGGAGACGGGGCTGCTCAGGTGAGCAGCCAGTGATGAGTGATGAGGAGCGATCGGCGCTGCCGGTCACCAGCTCCAGTCACCCATTGCGAGTCGCACGTCGCGAGAGAGTGTGGCGGGGATTATCCCAATTCAGGTATAATCCGGCATGGATCGAGCGCCCGTTCAGCCGAAGCCGCTCGAATGGATCGGAAGCTCGAAGAAGGATCTCAAAGCGCTGCCGGACGAGGTGATGGATGTCTTCGGCTACGCTCTTTTTCTGGCACAAACCGGCAGGAAGCACGATCAGGCCAAACCTCTGCAAGGATTCGGTTCCGCGGGTGTGCTTGAAGTTGTAGAGGCTTTTCGCGGCAACGCCTATCGCGCCGTATACACGGTGCGATTCGAAGAGAGAGTATTCGTGCTGCACGTGTTCCAGAAGAAATCGAAGACCGGCATCGCGACACCCAAACCTGACATGGATCTGATACGAGAAAGACTGAAAGTGGCCGCCAGGCGGGCCAAGGAGTTGAAAGATGAGCAAGCATAAGGCACGGGAAGACAGGGCTGTCTACGCCGGTAGCGGCAATGTATACGCCGATCTCGGGTACGAAAATGCCGATGAAATGCTGGTAAAGGCCCAGCTTGTCGCCAAGATCGCGGAGATTATCCAGCGCAGAGGCCTGACCCAGGTCGAGGCGGCGAAGCTGCTGGGGCTTACCCAGCCCAAAGTTTCCGCGATGCTCCGTGGGCAGTTTCGCGGTTTCTCGGAGCGGAAGTTGATCGACTGCCTGACGAGCCTCGGACGCGATGTGCAGATCGTGATCAAGGAGTCGCCCCAGCGCCGCGCGGGTGGCAAGCTGACGGTGGTTGTCGCGTAAACAGGCTGGAAGCAAAGAGCCATGCCGACGCT
>JBGQGU010000295.1:0-4735 GCA_041497655.1 Gammaproteobacteria bacterium | reverse complement strand
CGATCTGCCTCATCATGATCCCTCCTCCTCGTCCCGTTCAGTGAGCGAGATGGCGCATCACCTCGCGCTGCATCCCGATGAATTCCCCGCTCAGGGGATCGCGGGGACGCCGCAGGTCAAGCCTCAAACGCGCTTTCACGGTTCCCGGATGCGCGGCCAGGATCAGGATGTGGTCGGCGAGATAGACCGCCTCGGCGACGTTGTGCGTGACGTAAACGATGGTCTTGCGCGTCTCCTGCCACACTTCGGTGAGCTGCTTTTGCATCTCGTCGCGGGTCATCGCGTCGAGCGCCGCGAACGGCTCGTCCATCAGCAGCGCGCCGGGGTTGTAGGCGAGCGCGCGGGCGATTGCGACCCGCTGCTGCATGCCTCCGGAGAGCTGGTGCGGGTAGGTGTCGGCGAATTTCTCCAGCTTCACGAGCCTGAGGAATTGCAGCGCAACCTCGCGCCGCTCTCCCTTCGCTACTCCGCGCATCTCGAGGCCAAACTCGACGTTGCGCCGCGCGGTGCGCCAGGGGAAGAGCTGCGCGAAATCCTGGAACACGACGCCGCGATTGTGTTCCTGCGCGGCGACCGGATTGCCGTCCATCATGATTTCGCCGATGGTGGGCGTGAGAAAGCCCGCCAGCATGTTGAGGATGGTGGTCTTGCCGCAGCCCGAAGGGCCGAGCACGCACAGGAACTCCGCCGGCGCGACCGAGAAGCTCACATCTTTCACGGCAAGCACCGGTCCCGCCGCGGTCTCGTATTCGTAGGTGATGTTGCGAGCTTCGATCGCCTGTGCCATTTTCTTGAGGGATGAGGGATGAGGGATGAGGGAAGGGGCCGTTCCGGGTTCCAGGTTCAAGGTTCAAGGTTTAACTTGGAACTTTGAACTTGGAACTTTGAACGGGGTGTCACCCGCCACCCGCCACCCGCCACTCGACACCCGATACTCGTCACGCATCATCATGTCACCAATCCCCCCTGCCCCCCTTTGTCAAAGGGGGCAGACATGAATATGTAGGGGGGATTTCGTCACGCTTCATCTGAATTTGGCGGCGAGGGCATCCGAGCCGCGCACCAGCATGCCGGTGTCGGCGCCGACCGCGACGAACAGATAACCCATGTCGAGGCAGCGTTTGCCGTCGGCCTCCCCCACCAGGATGCCCGCGGCCTTGCCTGTCTTGCGGATCCTCTTCGCCGCGTCTTCCATCACCTTCCACACTTCGGGATGCTGCCAGTTGCCGAGGTAGCCCAGGTCTGCGGAGAGATCGTTCGGGCCGATGAAAATCCCGTCCACGCCTTCGGTCTCCGCGATTGCCTCGAGATTCGCCATCGCCTTGCGGGTTTCGACCTGAACCAGCACGCAAATCTCTTCGTGCGCGCGAGTGAGATAGTCTTTGGTCCTGCCGTAGCCAGCTGCGCGCGTCGCACCGGCCACGCCGCGCACGCCCTGCTGCGGGTACCGCGTGTAGCGCACCGCGTCCTTCGCCTCTTCCGCCGACTGGATGTAGGGCAGCAGCAGGGATTGCGCGCCAATGTCGAGGAAGCGCTTGATGAGCACCATGTCGTTCCACGCGGGACGCACGACCGGAGTGGCGGTGCCGCCCGTCATCGCGTGCAGCTGCGACTGCACCATCGGCAGCTCGTTCGGCGAGTGCTCGGTATCGAGCAGCACCCAGTCGAAACCCGCGTGCGCCAGTATCTCGGCGACGATGTTGCTCGACAGGCTCGACCACATGCCGATCTGCGGTTTCTTGTCTTTCAGCGCGCGCTTGAACTTGTTTGCAGGCAAATCCATCGGTTCTTCCTCAAAAAAACGATCCGTTGTTGAGCCGGTCGAATCACGACTCACGAATCACGACTCACGCCTTCCCACTAGGACCGGCCATCGGTCCTCAGTGATGCGTGTCCGGATCGGGCGTCGGCGCGCCGTGGTGCAGGAAGTCGAAATCGCAGCCCCTGTCCGCCTGGGTGACATGGCGCGAGAATACGGCTCCATAGCCACGCGCGTAATGCGGCGCGCGCGGCTTCCACGCCGCCCGACGCTTGGCGAGCTCTGACTCGCTTACCTTGAGCTCGAGCTTGCGCGCCGCCACGTCGAGCTCGATGAGATCGCCGTCGCGCACCAGCGCGAGGGGCCCGCCGACAAACGCTTCCGGCGAAACATGCAGCACGCAGGTACCATATGAAGTGCCGCTCATGCGCGCGTCCGAGATCCGCACCATGTCGCGGACGCCCTTCTTCAGAAGCTTCTTCGGGATCGGCAGCTGGCCCCACTCGGGCATGCCCGGCGCGCCGAGCGGCCCGGCGTTCTGCAACACCAGCACGGAATTCTCGTCCACCTTGAGGCTTTCGTCGTCGACCCGCGCCCGCAGGTCAGCGTAGTCGCTGAACACCACCGCGGGCCCCGTATGTTTGAGCAGGCGGGATTCGGCTGCGAGCGGCTTGATCACCGCCCCGTCGGGCGCGAGGTTGCCGCGCAGCACCGCGAGCCCGCCGATCGCAGAAATGGGATTCCCGCGATTACGAATGACATCTTCATTGTAAGTGCGTGCCCCTTCAATATTCTCGCCCAGCGTCCTGCCATTCACCGTGCGGCAACCGAGATTGAGGTTCTTCTTAAGGTTTGCGAGCAACGCTCGCAAACCTCCGGCGTAGTAGAAATCCTCCATCAGGTACTGCCCGACCGGCCGGATGTTGGCCAGCACCGGCACGCTGCGCGCGATCTCGTCGAAGCGGTCGAGCTTCAGCTCGATGCCGGCGCGTCCCGCCATCGCGATGAGATGGATCAACGCGTTAGTCGAGCCGGAGAGCGCGTGCACCACGGTAATCGCGTTATCAAATGCCGCAGCCGTTAGGATCTCCGCAGGGCGGAGATCCTCCCACACCATCTCGACGATGCGCCGGCCGCTGGCGGTCGCCATGCGCGGATGGTTCGCGTCCGCGGCCGGGATCGAGGCCGCACCGGGAAGCGTCAGTCCCAGCGCCTCGGCCGCCGAGGTCATGGTCGAAGCCGTGCCCATCGTCATGCAGTGGCCATGCGAGCGCGCGATGCCGTCCACGACTTCCTGCCACTCGCCTTCGGCAATGTTGCCGGCGCGCAGCTCTGCCCAGTACTTCCAACGGTCCGTACCGGAGCCGAGCGGCTCGCCGTGCCAGTTGCCGCGCAGCATGGGCCCGGCCGGCATGTAGATGAACGGCAGCCCCATCGAGGTGGCGCCCATGATGAGCGCCGGCGTGGTCTTGTCGCAGCCGCCCATCAGCACTGCGCCGTCCACGGGGTAGGAGCGCAGCAGCTCCTCGGTTTCCATCGCGAGGAAATTGCGGTAGAGCATCGTCGAAGGCTTCTGGAACGGCTCGGCCAGCGCCATCGCCGGCATCTCGATGGGGAAGCCGCCCGCCTGCCACACGCCGCGCTTCACCTCCTCGGCGCGCGCGCGGAAATGCGAGTGGCAGGGATTGATATCGCTCCAGGTGTTGATGATCCCGATGATCGGCTTGCCGAGGAAATCCTCGCGCGTGTAACCCATTTGCAGCATGCGCGAGTGGTGTCCGGTCGCGCGCAGGTCGGCTCCGCCGTACCAGCGGTGACTGCGCAGGTCTTCCGGTCGCAGTCTGGAGCGTGCCATTGGACGAATCCCGATATGAGTTTCGGCGGCACGAGGGGGCCCGTGCCCGAGGTGCGCCCTATTCTAACCTTCCGGAACGTACTGCTTGCCGATTCCCGGTTTGCTGCGGCCCATGCCCGGGAGCTCCCAGATGCCCGCGCCGCTGGGATTCAGGTCGCCGTCGATGTTGGCGTCGATGACGCACGGCTTGCCGCTTGCGATGCCCGCGCGCACGGCATCGGCGAGATCGGCTGCGCGGTCGACGCTCACCCCGGCGATGCCCGCGGCGCGCGCCATCGCGGCGAAATCCGGGTTGTAGGGCTTGTGGGTGCCGGGGTGCTTGAAATCGGTGGCAAGCTCGCGCCCACCAAGATAGCCGCGCTGCAGGCCGCGGATCGACGCGTAAGCGTAGTTGTTCCAGACCAGGTAGACGACTGGTATGTCGTACTCGTAAGCGGTCCCCAGAACGTTGGCGTGCATCAGGAACGCGCCGTCCCCGACCACGGCGACGCATGGCCGGCCGGGAGCGGCGAGCTTCGCGCCCAGCGCACCGGCCACGCCAAAGCCCATCGGGCCGAAGCCCATCGAGCCGATCAGGGAATCCGGGCGCCTCGGCTTGCAGAACTGGATCAGCCAGTTGTGGTGCACGCCAATGTCGCTCACGAGTATTGCATCCTCCGGCAGGACGCGGTCGATCTCGTGCGCGGCGCGCTGCGGGGCGATCGGCGTGGTGTCCGCCTTGAACCCGGGAGCGATGAAGTCCTCCCACTCCTTGCGATAGCCCGCGATCGCGTCGAGCCACGCGCCGCGCTCCGCGGGCATCTGGCCGCGCGCAAGGCGCGCGTCGATCTCGGCGAGCAGCTGCCGCAGGAAGGTGCGCACGTCCGCCATCAGCCCCAGAGCCACGGGATAGTTGCGCGCGATCTCGTCCGGATCGATATCGACGTGGATCAGTTTCGTGGGCGGGATGGTAAACGAGTAGCCCGGTATCCAGGAACTCGACGTGCGGTCGTCGAACCGCACGCCGAGCGCGAGCAGCACGTCGGCCTGCCGCGCGGCGTGGTTCGCCTGATACGGCCCGTTGCGCGCCACCAGGCCGAGCGCCAGCGGATGCGTGCTGTCGATGGCGCCGGTGCCACTCG
>JBGQGU010000294.1:0-4740 GCA_041497655.1 Gammaproteobacteria bacterium | reverse complement strand
GCCAGGCACCAGAAGTGCGGCGGCGTCCACAGGAACAACACGACCGCGAGAATGATCGGTATCGGATCAAGAGCCGGCGTCACCGCAGCGGCCCCGGCCAGCACGGCGAAGCTGCCCGCGAGCCCTCCGATCACGATGTTGAGCCAGCTGCGGCGCTTGAGCCACACGGTATAGACCACGGCGTACACGAACGCGCCGAGAAACACGTATGAGGCGCTCGCCGCATTGAGCACCATCGCGGCGAAAACCGTCGCCGCCGCGAGCAGCAACGCGATCAGCGCGAGCCAGGCGGCGTGCGGTTGCAGGGCCCCGGTCACGAACGGACGCCGGCGCGTGCGCGCCATGCGAGAATCGAGATCGCGCTCATAGAACTGATTGAACGCGCCGGCCGCCGCTGAGGCCGCCAGCACGCTCAATCCGAGCACCGCGCATTGCCATGCGGTCAGCGCTGGCCCCGGCGTGACCGCGGCTCCGGCGAGCGCGGTGATGGCGATCATCATCCCGATCCGGAGCTTGAACAGCCCAAACCACAACCGCATTGCCGCCATTGCCTGTCTCCCGCCGGCTGCGCGAGGCGTTCGCCGTGCGTCCCGCGCCGCTTCTCTCAACTCAAAGGCCAGACCTGCGACAGATACTTCCAGTTGACGAAGTAGTAGAGAACGAACGACACCAGCAGCACCAGCGCCAGCACGAAGGTTCCCGGCGCCATGGCGATGCCGGTCCCGCCATGCCCGGTAATCGCCGCGGCGACGGGCTGCGCCGGGGCGGGTGCCGCCCTGCCTTCGGCAACGCGTACGTGCCGGTAGCCGGGAGTCTCGATGCGCTTGCCGAAGAACACCGAGCCCACCGTGATCAGCAGGTAGGCGACGCCGCCTACGATTGCGGCCAGACCGCTGATCGCCATCAGGCCGATCATGAGGTACGCCGTCCCCGGCCATTCGTGCGGCATCAGGTTTCCGGCCATGGTCATGTCCCAGTGGCGGCGCGGCACGCCGAGCGTCCCCGCGCCCATCATGAACAGCGCGAACGCGCTCATCCCGATGCCGAACAGGTACGGCTGCCACTGCGCGAGCTTCGGGAACATGACCTCGCGCCGGAACAGCACCGGGATCAGGAAATAGGTGATCGCCATGAACGCGAGCGTCGTGCCCACCACCACCGTGGCGTGGAAGTGCCCGGGCACATACAAGGTGTTGTGCATGATGAGGTTCAACTGCTCGGTGCCGAGCACCACGCCCGAGATGCCGCCGAGGAAGCCGAACCCGAGCAGCGACATGAACATGCCGGAAAACACCGGGTTGCCCCACGGCGCCTTGCGCAGCCATTCGAACAGGCCTTTGGTGTATCCCTTCCCGCGCTGCGCCACCTCGATCGCGCCCGGCACGGTGAAGCCGTGGACCAGGCTGGCAAGCACCGCCAGATACATTGCGTAGCTGGTATTGAAGATCTTCCAGTTCGAGCTCACCCCCGGATCGACCAGGATGTGGTGGGCGGACGCGAGCTGCAGGAACAGGATGTAGAGAAAGAACGCCGTGCGGCTCACCTTTTCCGAAAGCGGCTTCGCGCCGAATACGATGGCGGCGACCGCGTACCAGACCGATACGTGGGCCGACACGTTGACCTGCTGCGAGGAGTGCCCGAAGGCCCACCACACGGTGCGGTACATCAGCGAGTCGATATTCCCGATCAACCCGACCGACCACAGGAACGTGGGGATCAGGATGATCGCGCCCGCGGCAATGGTGAAAACGGCGATGATGCAGGCGGTGAGCGCGCCGAAGGTCACCAGCGGGATCGAGCCGTTGTAGGTGCCCTCCGCCTTCCCCACCACCAGCGTGCCGAGGAACACGAAGCAGCCGATCAGCGCGCCGACGGCGAACAGGATGAGCCCGAGGTAGAAGGTCGGGTGCGCGCCCATCGGCGCGTACGAGGTGAACATCACGCTGGAATCGCCCCTGAACACCGCGAAGTTGTTCATCAGCGCGCCGATCACCATCAGCCAGAATCCCGCCCATGCCATCCTGGGTGTCGCCAGCCGGCAGCGCAGCAGTGTCGACGAGCAGAAGTAGAGGATCGCCATCTCGAAGAAGATGATCCAGAACACCAGCATGTCGAGGCCGTGCCCGGTCAGCACGAGGTAGAACCAGTCGGCCGGCAGCAGGTGTACGGCCGGCCAGCGCGTCAGCAACACCAGCAGCGCGAGCACGCCGCCCACCAGCAGTGAGACCACGCCGGCAACCGCATTGACCTTGATCAAGGCCTCAGACGGCTCATGGAACTGCAGCCCCGTCGTGGGGCAGGTACGGAACATTCGATTGAGTGCCATCCTCGCCCCCTCTTACTTGACGTAGAGCCTGCTGCTCATCGTGTGGTGGTTGATGCCGCAATACTCATTACAGACGATCGAGTAGGTCCCGGGCCGGGTCGGTGTAATGGTAAGCACGTGGTCGTATCCCGGATGCACCTCGATGTTGATGTTTTCCGGCTGCAGCGAGAATCCGTGCAGCCAGTCCATGGACATCAAGTGCAGCCGATAGCTCTTGCCGGCCTCGAGCTCGAGCAGCGGCCACCATTCCCACAGGCGCGCCACCAGGTACACGTCGCTGCCCGCGGGCGGGTGGATGACCGGAATCTGCCGGTCGGTCTCTTTGCGCACGGTGTGCTTCTCGACGACGTCGTTCGCCTTCTTCATGTAGGCTTCCGGCGTCGTGCGATAGGCCTCGTTCGCCAGGTTCTGCTTCCCGAACACGTGCCAGTACGGCATCATGAAGAACATCACCAGGCACCAGGCCAGGGCGAGCAGGATCCAGATGAGTTCGATGCGGTCCAGCGGCTGTTTCCACCACACCCGCGCACTGGGGGGCTGAATTGCGCTCATCGCGGCACCTCCTCCGAATTAGTGAAGAATGCGGACCCTACTTCGCGACCGGGATGCCCACGATCTCCATCACGCCCCAGAGAATGTAGAGCACGGTGGGCATCGCGATGCCCAGGAACAGGAGCAGAAACGGATTGTCGAGAATCTGCTGCATGACGGGGATGCCGTCCTCGAACTCTTCCATGTCCGGGCTGGCCGGGGTGCGGGTGATGTCTGCCATGCGGTTCTCCTTGGTGGGTGGCGGCGGCCGCGCCGCTGCGATTTTGTTTCCCGCGTGACCGTACCCGAGTGCGTTCGAAAAGAATTTGATTCAAATCAATCTTTCTGAAGGCCGTCTTTGCTGCGCCGCAGCGCGGGGCGGAATTCGGGCCTGTTGATTCAGATCAAGCGGCGCCCTGGCGCGCACGTGCAATCTGGCGCTCGTCGTTGATATGACGGTGAGGAAATGAGCCCGACAGCAATCCGTCCAGCGCACCCTGTTGTGGCCGTTACCGGGCAGACACGCGGCGCATGGGAGCGCCGGATCGCCGCATGGCTGATCACGTGTTGCGCGCTGGTCTTCGCGATGGTGGTGCTGGGCGGCATCACCCGGCTCACGCACTCCGGCCTATCCATCGCGGAGTGGCAACCGCTCGTCGGCACGCTCCCGCCGCTCACTTCCGCCGACTGGCAGGCGCTCTTCCTCAAGTACCAGCAGACCCCGGAGTACCAGAAGGTGAACGCGGGCATGAGCCTGGATGGGTTCAAGGGCATCTTCTGGCTTGAATACTTTCACCGCCTGCTCGGGCGGCTCACCGGCGTGGCTTTCTTCGCTCCCTTCCTTTACTTCGTGTGGCGGCGCGCCCTCGCGATGCCGCTCGTGCTGAAGCTCGGGGGCATCTTCGTGCTGGGTGCGCTGCAGGGCGTGATGGGCTGGTACATGGTGAAGAGCGGACTGGTCGATGACCCGCGGGTCAGCCAGTACCGGCTCACCGCGCACCTCGCGCTCGCGATCGCCATCTACGGCGCCATGCTGTGGATCGCGCTCGACCTGTTGTTCCTGGAGGCGGGCCGCGGCGTGGCGCTCCGGGGGTTGCGCCGCGCACGGCGCCTGGCGTGGGCGGTCACCGCGCTGGTGATCGCGATGGCGGTGACCGGCGGGTTCGTGGCCGGCATCCGCGCGGGATACGCCTACAACACCTTCCCGCTCATGAACGGCAATCTGATACCGCCGGAACTATTCTTGATCGAGCCCTGGTACCTAAATTTCTTCAACAACATGGCGACGGTCCAGTTCGACCATCGGCTGATCGCGTGGCTGCTTGCATTCGCGGTTCCGTGGCTGTGGTACGAGGCGGGCCGCGCGGGACTGCCGGCGCGCACGCGCCTGCTCACCCATCTGTTGCTGGCAGCGGCTGCGGTTCAGATCGCGCTTGGCATCGCGACCTTGTTGCTGGTCGTCCCGGCGGCGCTCGCCGCGGCGCATCAGACCGGGGCGCTGGTCGTGTTCACCATTGCGCTTACGCTCAACCACTCCATGCAAGATCTCGAAGCTATGCCTCCGGCCCGACACCAATCGGCGGCGGGGCGAGGCTGACGATGCGGTCGAACAGCTTCTCGAAGTCCCTGGTGTCCCGCTCGGCCGCGAGCGGATCGCGGTTCTCGCCGAAAGCGCGATCGATCGCTTGCCAATCCGACGCGCTGAGGAGCCGCTCCGCCAGCGGAAACACGATGTCTTCCTCCTTGCGTATGTGGTCCCGGTAGTTCCGCACGAAGTTTTCGACCTCGCGCTCGAACGCCGGAAACTCCTGTTCGCCGCCTTCCTCGTAGCGAATCAGGCATTGCGCGAGCCTGCGCAGCGCGTCCTCTCCGCGGGCGTGGTC
>JBGQGU010000293.1:0-4754 GCA_041497655.1 Gammaproteobacteria bacterium | reverse complement strand
TCCTCGCTGGCGAAGCAGGCGTCCACCAGGCGCTGACAAAGCACGAGATCGCGCTCGGCAGGGTCTTTCTGCAGCTCGATCAGCGAGCGCTTCACCGCGGTGATGGTGAGCGGGGCGTTGACGGCGATGCTGTTAGCGTAGTCGCGGGTGCAGCTTTCGATCTCGCCGGCCGGCATTACCCGGTTTACCAGGCCCATGTGCAGCGCCTCCTGCGCGGTGAACTGGCGGGCGGTAAAGAAAATCTCAGCGGTGAATGAGGGGCCGACGATGGAGGCGAGACGCTTGATGCCTTCGAAGCGGTAGCCAAGGCCGAGCCTGGCCGCGGGCACACCGAAGCGAGCATCGTCAGCCGCGATGCGGATGTCGCAGCCCACCGCGATAGCCGTGCCGCCCCCGATGCAGTAGCCGCGGATCATCGCGATCGTCGGCTTGCTGCATTCCCGCAGCGCCTGATTCGCGGCATCCGCGGCGGCGTTGTAGTTCTTTACTGCTTCCGCGCTGCTGCGCTTTTCCTTGAACTGCGAGATGTCCGCACCCGCGCTGAACGCCTTCTCCCCGGCGCCCCTGAAGACGATCACGCGCACTTCGGGGTCCTTGACGAACGCCTCCAGTGCAACCGGCAGCGACTGCCCCATCTCGTACGAAGTTGCGTTGTGGCGCTCGGGATTGTTGAACGTGATCCAGCCGATGCTGCCGTCCTTTCCTGCGATCAGCTTGTCCGTGAGGGATTGCAGCGGCGCGGCGGGATGATTCATCGTCGGTTTTCTGTGCTGGCGAGGCGTGTAGTTTAGCCGATAAGTGATCGCCGCCATCAACCAGAGAGGAGAGTTATCGCCCAGGGAACTGTCCCCGGAACGCCGGGGTGCCGCGTCAGCGCACCACCAGCACCGGGACCTTGGAGTGCAGTAATACTTTAGCGGTCTCGCTGCCGAGCAGCAGGCTCGACAGGCCGCGGCGGCCGTGCGAAGCCATCATGATGAGATCACACTTCTTCTTCCGCGCGGTGGCGATGATCTCCTGATACGGCAGATCGCTCGCCACGTTCAGAGTCGCGCACCGCACCTTTCTCGATCGGGCCTGGCGGGCGACCGCCTCCAGCATTTTCGTCGCCCGAGCCCGCGCCTCGTCCTCGAGGCGTTTCTTTAGAGCGGGGCTGAGCGGCGCGAAGCCCTCGTCCGCAAAGGCCTTGAATTCGGGCATGACATGCAGCGCCGTCACGCGCGCCCTGATCTTCCTGGCGAACTCGATGCCGCGCTTGACAGCCTTGATGGACAGACTGGACCCGTCCGTGGGCAACAGTATGTGCTTGAACATGCTGCCTCCGTACTAGTGCGTCTTGCCGAGGCGATGGGCGGGGATGGGCAGCGCAATGACGTCGATACCCTCATCCCGGAGCGCGTCGACCTCGTCGCGCGACGCCGTGCCGCGTATCCTGCGCTCGGCCGATTCGCGATAGTGAATCTTGCGCGCCTCTTCGGGAAACGCCGGGCCAACGTCCTCGGTATTGTCCATGATGTGCTCGACCAGCTTGGTCAGCACCTCGCTGCCTGCGTTGGAGTACTGCTGCTGCCCGGCGGCGGATTCCGCGCGCGCCACGCGCTCTTTGCCACCGGTCCTGATGTGGGAGGCGTGCGGGAGCCGCGACACGTTGGCATTGCCGCACAGCGGGCAGGTGACGAGATTGCGCCCGATCTGGCGCTCGAAGTCCTCGTTCGAGGCAAACCAGCCCTCGAAACGATGGCTATTCTCGCACCCCAAATCAAAAACGATCACGACATCTCCTGATCCTGCCTGGCGTCGTGGCAGGCGGCGCGCAAGCCTCCTTGGGACAGCAATTTGGCTCCGCGATTCCCGCCTGGTCACCAGCGACCATCATGCCACAGTTCGACGTACCCATCATACGCGGTACTAAGCCTGCGGTATCCCCTATATCTTGTGGCCAATCTGGAGAAGAGGTGGTGCCCGAGGCCGGCCTCGAACCGGCATGAATCTGTCAAGATGGTGGGCGAGGCCGGATTCGAACCGGCATGGCTTGCGCCGAGGCATTTTAAGTGCCTTGTGTATCCCAGTTCCACCACTCGCCCGCCGTACTAACTCCTCGCAGACTTTAACAGCCAGCTCCTGACGGTAAACGTCGAAATATTCTTCTCCCTGGCGTAAGCCGCCCTACTACCGCAGCAGTAGAAGGAATGAACCGAGGCGAGCCCCACCCCCACCCTCTGATCCCTCCCCCTGAGAGGGAGGGAAGAAGTACTGCGCTGCGCGCCATGAGGATGGGAGGCGGGGGTCGGAATCGAACCGGCGTACACGGCTTTGCAGGCCGCTGCATGACCACTCTGCCACCCCGCCATAGAGCCTAAAACAGAAAAGGGAAAGCGGAACCGAAACCGTCCGCTTTCCCTGGAATACTGGAGCGGGAAACGAGTCTCGAACTCGCGACCTCAACCTTGGCAAGGTTGCGCTCTACCAACTGAGCTATTCCCGCGTTTCGTAAGGAAAATTATAGGTCAGGCCCCCTTGCCTGGCAACTGACGCCGTTGCAACTGCTGCGCATGACATTCCAGGGAAAACCGCCGTTGTAATGAGCCGGAACGGCACTAGCGCTTGCGCCATACCTGCGGTAGGGCCACCTTGAGGTAATACGCCATCGACGCCAGCGTCAGCGCCGCGGCGAGGACTATCAACCACGTTCCCACCTGCTGCGGGTCGAAAGCGCCGAGTGGATCGTGGTAGAGCAGCAGCGGCACCGCCACCATCTGCGAGGCGGTCTTGATCTTGCCGAGAAACGATACCGCGATACTTCTCGCTTCACCGATTTTCGCCATCCATTCGCGCAGCGCCGAGATCGTGACCTCGCGCCCGATGATGATGAGGGCGATAATCGCGTCCACGCGCTCGAGCTGGACCAGGATGATCAGTGCCGCCGCCACCATCAACTTGTCAGCGACCGGATCCAGGAACGCGCCGAAAGCAGACGTCTGGTTGAGCTTGCGCGCAAGCCAGCCGTCGAGCCAGTCAGTAACCGCAGCGGCAGTGAAGATGATGGTCGCCACCAGATTCTGGTTGGGTCCGGACACCCAGCTCTTCTCGAAGTAGAAAATGCCGACGAACAACGGGATCAGAAGGATCCTCAGCCAGGTCAGCAGGTTGGGCAGATTGAGTGGCATTGAGAGGCTCTCTAGTGCAGCTCATGATAAATCTTTTCAGCCAGCATGCGGCTGATGCCCTCGACCTGGGCGAGTTCATCGACGCTGGCAGCCTGCAACCCGCGCAATCCGCCGAAGCGGGCCAGCAGCTTCTGGCGGCGTTTCACGCCGATTCCCGCAATATTCTCCAGCGGTGAGCTGCGGCGCGCCTTGCCGCGGCGGGCGCGATGGCCCTGGATCGCGAAACGGTGCGCCTCATCGCGTACCTGCTGGATCAGATGCAGCGCAGGGTGATCGGCTCCCAGCGTAATAGCTTCGCGACGACCTGCCACGAGCAATTGTTCCTGTCCCGGCCGCCGCGCTTCTCCTTTGGCCACTGCGGCCAATGCCACGTCGCTCAACCCGAGCTCCTCGAAAACGCCGATCGCCACCGCCAGCTGCCCCTTGCCGCCGTCGATCAGGACGAGATCCGGCATCTTGCCCTCGCCCCCGACGAGCTTGCGGTAGCGGCGGGATAGAGCGTCACGCAGCGCCGCGTAATCATCACCCGGCGTTATCGCGCCGGGGTCAAACGGCGGCTTGCCGTCCGCCGCGGCGCGATGAGCGGCGCGTTGCGTCCGTTCGATTGCGCCGAGGTGAGACGGCGATCTATCGTCCGTTCTCACCTGAATGTTGTAACGCCGGTATTCGCTGTTCTGCAACGCCGACTTGTCGTAAACCACGCACGCAGCGACAGCGGCTTCCCCCATGGTATGGCTCACGTCGAAGCACTCGATGCGCTGCGCGGTGTCCGGCAGCTCGAGCACTTGCTGCAATGCTGTCAGGCGCGCTTCCTGGGTGGCGAGCGATCCCAGCGCCTGCCCCGCGCCAAGCTCCGCGTTCCTGACGGCCATTTCCAGCCATGCCTTGCGTGCGCCCACCGGATTGACCGTGATCCGCACCTTGTGACCCGCACGCTCCGCCAATAGCTGCTCGAGAGGCCGGACCTCCAGTCTTGCCCCGACCACGATCTGCGGCGGCACGCCGTGCTGCAGATAGTGTTGCAACACGAAAGCCTCCAGCACCTGCTCCGGACTGCAGTCATCGGCATTGCGCGGATAGAAATTCTTGTCGCCGAGATGCCGGCCGCCACGGATCATCGCCAGGTTGACGCAGACGATGCCGGCGGCGCGCCCGCAGGCGATCACGTCGGCTTCCTCGCCTCCCCCATTCACGAACTGCTTTTCCCGCACTTGGCGCAGCGCCGAGATCTGGTCGCGAAACGCGGCTGCTTCCTCGTAGCGCGTGCGATCGGAAGCGGAGTTCATGCGCGTGGCCAGCCGTTCGATGACCTCATCCTCCTTCCCCGACAAGAACTGGGCAGCGGCCGCGACGTCCTCGGCGTAGTCGCTCTCGCCGATGAGCCCGACGCACGGCGCGGTGCAGCGCCGGATCTGGTGCAGCAGGCACGGTCGCGAGCGGTTGCTGAACACGGAGTCCTCGCAGGTTCGGATGCGGAAGGCCTTCTGCAGGAGCTGAATGCTCTCGCGCACCGCGCCCGCGTTGGGGAACGGACCGAAGTAACGGTAGCGCTTGTCGAGGCTGCCGCGATGGAACCCCAGGCGCGGG
>JBGQGU010000292.1:0-4758 GCA_041497655.1 Gammaproteobacteria bacterium | reverse complement strand
CCACCACCCCGCCCGCTTGCGCGGGCACCCCGTCCGTCCAGTCGCGCTGCATCGCGACTGTCGTTCGCCGGCTCGGAGGCATGCTCCTCGAAACCCCGGCTCACCCTCTGGCAGGAGGGGAATTCATTTTGTTAGGCGCTCTTAGCGCCGCGATCGCGCTGCGCCGCGACGTGAGGCTCCGGCTGCGATGAAGCATCTCATTCCCTACGCTTACGCCAAGGCGCATTCGGTGCTCCCGGCGGCGGAGCGCGACGGGCGGCTGGTGCTCTGGGTCACGGCCTCGACGCCGCCCGCCGCGGTCATGGAAGCGCGGCGGGCGCTCGCGCGCGAGATCGCGCCCGTCATCGTCGACGCCGGTCAGTTCGAGGCGAGCCTGCGCGCCGCGTACGCCGACGCCGAGGGCGAAGCGGCGAGCGTGGTCGGCGAGGTCGAGGGCAAGATCGATCTCGGCCGCCTGATGCAGGACATTCCCGAGATCGAAGACCTGCTCGATGCGCGCGACGACGCGCCCATCGTTCGCATGCTGAACGCGCTGCTCTCGCAGGCGGTCCGCGAGGGCGCTTCCGACATCCACGTCGAGCCCTTCGAGAGCTATTCGGTGGTGCGCTACCGCATCGACGGCACCCTGCGCGACATCGTGCGGCCGCGCCGCGCGCTGCACGCGGCCCTGGTATCGCGCATCAAGATCATGGCGAGCCTCGACATCGCCGAGAAGCGGCTGCCGCAGGACGGCCGCATCATGCTGCGCCTGGGCGGCCGGCCGGTGGACGTGCGCGTTTCCACGCTGCCGACCGGGCACGGCGAGCGCGTGGTGCTGCGCCTGCTCGACAAGGAGCGCGGGCGGCTCGAGCCCGAGAAGCTCGGCATGGCGCCGGATACCCTGGCCGCGCTCGACCGGCTGGTGAAGCAGCCGCACGGCATCGTGCTTGTCACCGGCCCCACGGGAAGCGGCAAGACCACGACGCTCTACGCCATGCTCTCGCGCCTCGATGCCGCCACGACCAACATCACCACCGTCGAGGACCCGATCGAGTACGATCTGGCGGGAATCGCCCAGACGCAGGTCAACCCGCGCATCGACATGACCTTCGCGCGCGCGCTGCGCGCGATCCTGCGCCAGGACCCCGACGTCATCATGATCGGCGAAATCCGCGACCTGGAAACGGCCCAGATCGCCGTGCAGGCCTCGCTCACCGGCCACCTGGTGCTGGCGACCCTGCATACCAACGACTCCGCCTCCGCCGTGACGCGCCTGCTCGACATGGGCATCGAGTCGTTCCTGCTCTCCTCCTCGATGCTCGGCATCCTGGCGCAGCGCCTGTTGCGTAAGCTCTGCCCCGAATGTCGCCGGCAGGAGGACGCGGGCGGGCGCTGGCGCGCGGTCGGCTGCCCCAGTTGCGGGCAGGTGGGATATGTGGGCCGCACCGGGGTCTACGAGCTGCTCGAGATCGACGAGGGGCTGCGCGCCGCCATCCATGCGCGCGAAGGTGAGCAGAGGCTGCGCGAGCTGGCGCGCGCGCGGGGTTTTCGAACGTTGTACGAGGACGGTGCGCGCTGGGTCGAATCGGGAGTCACATCGGGCGAAGAGTTGCTGCGCGTGACGCGCGAGCATTAAACGAGAGCCATCCTTTCCTCCAGGGAAAGGGTTAGGATGTGGAACGCGGGCTCTTGATTCTGGTAAATTCCGGTTGAATCCATGGCGTCGTTTCGCTTCGAGGCTTCCAATGCGGCCGGGCGCATCGAGCAGGGCCTGATCGAGGCCGACAGCGCGCGCGCCGCACGTGCCGCGCTGCGCTCGCGCGGCCTGGTGCCGCTAGGCGTCGATGCCGTCGCCACCGGGCCAGGCGCGCGGTCGGCGCCGTTCCGGCGCCGGCGGTTTTCCGAATCCGAGCTGGCGCTCGCCACGCGCCAGTTATCGAGCCTGCTTGCCGCGAAGCTGCCGCTTGCGACGGCCCTCGCCGCGACCATCGAGGGCGCCGAGCACGCCGCGGTGCGCGAAGTGCTCGCCGCGGTGAGAAGCGAAGTCGTCGCCGGGCACCGTCTTGCCGATGCGCTCGGGCAATTCCCGCTGGAGTTTCCCGAGGTCTATCGCGCCACGGTCTCCGCCGGCGAGGAAACGGGCGATCTCGCGCAGGTGATGGAGCGCCTCGCCGATTACATCGAGGAGCGCCAGGCGCTGCGCGGCAAGATCCTCGCCGCCTTTGTCTATCCCGCGGTGGTGACGGTGGTTGCGCTCGCCATCGTCGTTTTTCTCATGACCTACGTCGTGCCGCAGGTGGTGGAGGTGTTCCGGCAGACGCGCCAGGCGCTGCCCTGGCCCACGCGAGTGCTGTTAGCGACGAGCGAGACGCTGCGCGCAGGCGGCCTGTGGATTGCGCTGGGTGTGATTGTGGCCGGCGTCGCGCTGCGCCGATGGCTTGCCCGCCCCGGTCCGAAAGCGGCATGGGACGCCTTGGCGCTGCAGTTGCCGGTCTTCGGGCGCATGGTGCGTGCCGTGAACACGGCGCGTTTCGCCGCGACGCTCGCCATCCTGACCGCCGCCGGCGTGCCGCTGCTGCGCGCGCTCGAGGCGGCGCGCGCGACTCTCGCTAACGCGGTGCTCGCAAGAGCGGTCTCGGACGCCATCGCGGCGGTGCGCGAGGGCAGCACGCTGGCGCGCGCGCTGGGCGCCGCCAAAGTCTTCCCGCCGATACTCGTGCACCTCGCCGCCAGCGGCGAGGCGACCGGCGAGCTCGCCCCGATGCTCGAGCGTGCGGCAAACAACCTCTCGCGCGAAGTCGAGCGCCGAGCGCTCCTGCTCACCACCCTGCTCGATCCGCTGCTGATTCTCGCCATGGGCGCGGTGGTGCTCGGCATCGTGCTCGCGGTGTTGATGCCCATCATCGAGATCAATCAGCTGGTGCGCTGAGGCGTACTGGCAGGACGAAGCTGAGATGCTCTGATGATAGATCTGACTCCGCAGAGGTGCCGCACACGGGTGAAGGCCGTCATCGGGAAAAGTGTGCGTCGTGATTCGCCCCGTTCCAATGTCCACGTCAAACACGTACGCATAGATCCTCGATCTATTACTCGATAGAAATCATTGGAACGGGGTTCGTGAATCGTGATTCGACGCGTACCACCACCCCGCTCGCTGCGCGAGCACCCCTCCTCAATAGGGAGGGGAATCATCTTGTTGTACTCCCCTCCTTTCCAAGGGTAAGCCGGGGTACTCCCCTCCTGCCGGAGGAGGGGTGGCACCGAAGGTGACGGGGTGGTGGGAGTAAACGTGCCTGCGCACCTTCGAGCCGCCGAACGCCAGCCGCCTCTGTGCGGTTGGCCGGGCGGGGTGTCACGAAGTGAAGGGGTGGTGGAAATTCATGCTCAAGTTCGCTCTGGCTCGTGTCAAGCACTTTCGAAAAGCTCAATAGCTCAGACGAACTTGCGTATCGACCCGGCGAGCTACCTGCAAAGTTCCATCCACTCGTAGCGTCCTGTTTGTGCGTTCAACACCTGGGCCATGCGGCACTGCGTCGTGCCGGCGGGCGGCGCGGTCTGGGCTATGTGCGGAGGAGTGAACTGCGGCGCGGTAGGGTAAACGCGCGGCGCACAGACCGGCGGCACGACTGTGGAGCCAAGGCAGATCGCCCCCAGTTCCCCGTCAATGCATCTGCAGACGCACTCGGCGGCCGCCTCGCCAGCGCAAGCGAGAGAGATCGCGACGAGGACAGCGCTCATCATGATTCGCATATGTCCTCCTCGCTGGTCAACCACACGAGTCACGAGTCAACGACCGGGGGGGTCTGAATCGTTACTGCCATGTGATGGCGAAAGCGTTCACCTCACAAGAACCGAAAAACGTGGAAGAAAGCCGGCATGAAACTGCCGAACGCTGCACGGGCCTACGTTGACATTGCGAAGCTCAGGGGCTACTGTCTTGATAGCTCTCATCCGGAAGGACGCCACAAGGCGCGGGTGTTCCGTTCGGCGCTCGATTTGTCTGCCCAAGATGCAGAGTTTCTGCGCAAGGAAATACTCGATGCCGCTGTAAAGGCCGAGGCCATCGCGGCAGATTCAGATAGTTATGGTTCCCGTTACGTGGTGGATTTCGAGTTAAAGCGAGGGAGCAAACAGGCAATGATTCGCACGGTATGGATCGTGCGCCGTAACGAGGATTATCCGCGCCTGCTGACGTGTTTGGTATTGTAGAGGTGTCATATGAAACTGCTGGACGTGGTCGCGCTGACCGAAGACCTGCCGCAAAAAGGCCTGCGCAAAGGGCAGGTGGGGACAATAGTCGAGGGGCTCGCGCCCGGAGTCTACGAGGTCGAGTTTAGCGGCCTCGACGGCAAGGCCTACGCCACCGCCGCGGTATCGGAGAAGGCGCTGATCCGACTGCTCCACGAACCCGCGACGGCATAAGCCTGGTCACGCCGCTCGCCTGCTACTCCCGCCGTGACCCCTGGTTAGCAGGTAGAGGACATACTGGTTGAGGCTTACGCCCTGCGCTTTGGCCGCGTGCGCGAGTTCCGCGTGCAGCCGCTTCGGGACACGCATCAGAAACTTGCCGCTGTAGTTGACGTCAGCGCGGTCGCTGGGCTTTGGAACCGGGTTGCCCACCTTCCTGGCTGCCTTGATCCAGAGGTCGATCACCGTGTGCAGCTCATCGATCGCCTCGGCCTCGGTCTTGCCCCACGCCGATGCGCCGGGAAGGTCGGGGGCAATCGCCATATAGCCCTCGTCTTCGTCGCTCCAGAAAACCTCGATCGGATAGCGCAT
>JBGQGU010000291.1:0-4765 GCA_041497655.1 Gammaproteobacteria bacterium | reverse complement strand
CTTCCGCGGCCAAGGCGGGCGCGAGCTGCTGGGCGAGACCCTGAGCGCGCGGGGCGCAGTCGTCGAATACGCCGAGTGCTACCGCCGCGTCAAGCCCGAGCTCGACGCGGCGCCCCTGCTGCAGGCCTGGTCGGGCAAGGGGATCGACGCGATCACGGTTACCAGCAGCGAAGGCCTGCGCAACTTCGCTGAAATGGTCGGGCCAGCCGGGCGCGAGCGGCTGCTCGGCACGCCGCTGTTCGTGCCGCACCCGCGGATTGCCGAGGCTGCGCACGGGCTGGGAGTGCGTAAGGTGATCGTGACCGGCCCTGGCAATGAAGGAATGCTGACCGGGCTGGCCCATTACTTCAAGAAGGCGTGATTAATCAGCCGCCAGCCCAAGGGCGCGCAAATCCAGAAGAATGTCCTGGCGGCTGATTTAGCGGTCGAAGCCCGCGTCCTGGTACGATTCGGGGTAGCCGAGCGGCTCCACGTGCGTCAGCACCGCCGCGTCGGGGAGCGCCGCGCGAATGTCCATTTCGACCTCATGCGCCAGGTTGTGGCCCTGCGCGACCTTCCAGTCGGCCGGCACCAGCACGTGCAAGGTCACGAACGAGCGGGCTCCAGCCTGGCGCGTGCGCAGCGCGTGGAAGTCGATGCCACGGGCGCGGTAGCGATCAAGCACCCGGTCGAGTGCCTGCAGTTGGTCGGCCGGCAACGCGCGGTCGAGCAGGCCGTGGATCGAGCGTTGCATCAGCTTGTAGCCCGACCACACGATGTTGGCGGCCACCGCCAGGGCGATCAGGGGATCGAGCCGCTCCCAGCCGGTAAGCCATACCGCGGCGACCCCCGCGATAACGCCCGCGGAAGTCCAGACGTCAGTCATGAGGTGGCGGGCGTCCGCCTCGAGCGCGATGGACCGGTAATGGCGGCCGGCCTCGTAGAGCCGGCGCGCGACCACGTAATTGATGAGCGCAGCGCCTGCCGAGACGACCAGCCCGGGTCCGACAAGCTCGAGCGGACGCGGCGTGATGAGACGGTCAACCGCAACGATGCCAATGGCGATGGCCGCAATCAGGATCAGCGTGCCTTCCAAGCCGCTCGCGAAGTATTCGGCCTTGGTGTAGCCGAAAGCGTGGTCCTCGTCGGGAGGGCGCGCGGCGACGCTGATCATCGCCAGCGCGACGGTGGCGCCGACGATGTTGATCGTTCCCTCGATGGCATCGGAGAGCAGCCCGACCGAGTCGGTGAGCCACCACGCCAGCACCTTGAGCGCAATAGTCACCAGCGCCGCGACGATCGACAGCGCTGCGAACTTGCTGGCGCCTGAGCTCGACATGGACGCGTTCCCGGAGTCAGCCTGACGCCGCTGCGGCGGGGGTAAAGGAGTCGGAGAAGAATTCTTCGTCGGGAAGGCCGCACATTGAGGTGAAGTCGCGATGCGCCGCGTCCACCATGACCGGCGCGCCGCAGGCGTAGACCTGGTGACCGGAAAGTTCGGGGAAGTCCTCCATCACGGCGCGATGCACGAACCCCGCGCGCCCAGACCAACTGTCCGGCGCGGGCGCATCCGAAAGCACCGGCACGTAGCGCAGTTTCCCTTCGCGGTGCCAGCGCTCGGAGAGCTCGTGCATGTAGAGATCGGACCGTACCCGGCAACCCCAGTAGAGCGTCATCGGGCGCGCGATGCCCGTGTCGAGCGCGTGCTCGACGATCGCCTTGATCGGCGCGAAGCCGGTGCCGCTTGCCACGAGGACAATGGGCTTTGCGCTTTCCTCGCGCAGGAAGAAGGTGCCGAACGGGCCCTCGAAGCGAATGATGTCCTTCTCCTTCATGACGCCAAAGACGTACTGGCTGAACGGGCCGCCGTAGTCCCGGAGGTGCAGCTGAAGGAACCCGTCGTCGCGCGGCGCGTTTGCCAGCGAGAAGCTGCGGCGTATGCTGCCTCGCAGCAGGAGGTCGATGTACTGGCCGGCGAGAAACTGCAGCCGCTCCTGGGCCGGCAGCTTGAGATCGAGCAGCATGACGTCGGGCGCGGCGCGCTGCATCTTCACCACGCGGGCCGGCAGCATCTTGATCTGGATGCCCTTCACGGCGGAGCCGATCTCGCGGCACTGGATCGTGAGGTCGGCAAGCGGCTGCGCCTGGCAGAACAGCGCCATCCCGGCGCGCTTCTCCGCCTCGGACATGGCGTGCTCCTGGTAGGTGCCGTAATTCACGGCCCCCTCCAGCAGCCGGCCCTTGCAGGTGCCGCATACGCCGTGGCGGCAGCCGTAGGCGATGACGATGCCTTCGCGCAGCGCGGCGGCGAGCACGGTCTCGCCATCGTTGACGGTGAACGCGTGCCCGCTCGACTGGATCGTGACGGTGTGGGGCATATGGGCCTGGCGAGACGTGATCCGTGACGGGTGACTGATGACGGGTCTGATCTTACCCGCGTTTAGTGGACACCCTAAAGGGGCGATACTAATCCTGACAGCAGTGCAATCGACTGGGTCGAGTCTTGAATGATCCGTTCTTATATTTCCAGACCTGACCCCCCTTATAGTAACATATAAGTTACCATAACCCTCCCGCTTGGCACCCCGGGGATCAAATGGCACTGACTCGAGACTTCAAGGAAACAGTTCGGGCGCGCGGAAATTTCAAGACTTGGCCCCGTTCACTCCTCGCGTTGAACGATGAAGCCCTGTTGGCCTGGGAGCGATGTACCCCAAATTAACGTGTCCACGATTCGTGGGCAAGATCAGTCAGACCCGCTTCAAGCTAAAATCGGGTTATGAGGCGCCTGCTCATCATCGGCTTTGGCGACATTGCTCAGCGCATGGTTCCGCTGCTCGCGGGACGCTGCCGCATCTACGCGCTCGCCCGCGACCCGCGCCGCTTTGCGCTGCTGCGCGCGCTCGGCGTGACGCCGATACCGGGCGACCTCGACGAGCCCGCCTCGCTCGCGCCGCTCGCCGGACTCGCTCACGACGTGACGCACCTGGCGCCGCCGCCCGACCGCGGCGCCCGCGACACGCGCACCGCCCATCTGGTCGCCGCGCTGGCGAAGGGCGGCAGTCTACCACAGCACTTTGTCTACATATGAATGACGCCATCATCGTCTTCACCAACCTGCCGGACCGCGAGGCGGCGCTCAAGCTCGCCAATGAACTCGTCGCGAAGAAACTCGCGGCCTGCGTGAACGTGCTCTCCGAGTGCACGTCGGTCTACCGCTGGAAGGGCGCCATCGAAAATGCCCGCGAGGTGCCGGTGCTGATCAAGACCCGCGCCGCGCGTTACGCCGAGGTCGAGGCCGCGATCCGCGGGCTCCATCCCTATGAACTTCCGGAAATCGTCGCAGTCCCAGTCGTGCGCGGTTGCGACGACTACCTCCAATGGCTGGCGGACGAGACCAGCGTTTTCATCGGCTGATGCAATGCCCGGCATCGCACCCATTGAGGAGCAGGCGGAGGTGACGCGCGAGTCGCGGTCGTGCAGCAAACAGCGGGCATTGCATGACAAGAGTACCAACCGGTTACAAGTCTCCGTTCTCGGTTCAACGATGCGCCCAGTCCTTTTCGTCCTATTGATACTGTCTGGCCTCGCTCGTGCAACGGAGCCGGAGCTGCTCGAGCCGGACAAGGCGTTCCGTTTCGCCGCGCGCTTGAAGGATGCGCGCTCGATCGAGGTGAACTACCAGATCGCGCCCGGCTACTACATGTACCGGGACAAGTTCCGCTTCACGCTGGGCCCCGCAGGCGTGAAGCCCGGCGAGCCGCAGTTGCCGGCAGGCAAGAAGCACCGCGACGAATTCTTCGGCGAGGTCGAGACTTATCGTGGCAGCCTCAGCATCGTGTTGCCGTTCGAGCTCGGAGATACGAGCGTGCCGGCGATACAGCTCGCAGCGCTGTCGCAGGGCTGCGCGGATATCGGCGTGTGCTATGTGCCCCACGAGCAGAAGGCCGAGCTGCGGCTGGCAGCGCTGTCCGCAGGCGCGACGCGTAGCGATGCTGCGTCCGGAGTGCTTTCCGGGACGGCCCTGGAAACGGATGACGCGCGCGTTGCGCGTGTATTCGAAGGCGGGTTCTGGCTGGCAATTGCGAGCTTCTTTGGTTTCGGGCTGCTGCTCTCGTTTACACCCTGCGTGCTGCCGATGGTGCCGATCCTCTCCGGCGTCATCGTCGGGACCGGCCAGCCCGTCACCAAGGCGAGGGGTTTCCTGCTCGCGGCCGTCTACGTGCTCGGCATGGCGATGACCTATGCGGTGGCGGGAGTCGCCGCCGGGCTGTCCGGGGCGATGTTCTCGGTGGCGCTGCAGAACCCATGGGTGCTGGGCGCTTTCGCCGCGGTGTTCGTCGCCCTCGCCCTCGCCATGTTTGGCTTCTACGAGTTGCAGCTCCCGGTGGCACTGCAGAGCCGGCTGGCCGGTGCGAGCAACCGATTCCATGGCGGGCACACGGCAGGCATGTTCGTGATGGGCGTGCTTTCGGCGCTGATTCTCGGGCCGTGCGTGGCCGCTCCGCTGGCCGGCGCGCTGCTCTATATCGGCCAGAGCCGGGATGTCATGCTGGGCGGCTCGGCGTTGTTTGCCATGGCGCTCGGCATGGGCGTGCCGCTGCTCGCGGTCGGCGCCTCGGCCGGGGCGTTGATGCCGAAGGCAGGGCCGTGGATGGAAACGGTGAAACGCTTCTTTGGCACGCTACTCCTCGGGGTCGCGATCTACCTCGTCTCGCCGTTCATCCCCGTTTCGGTCCAGATGGTCCTGTGGGCGGCACTATTGATCGTGACGGCGATCTATCTG
>JBGQGU010000290.1:0-4783 GCA_041497655.1 Gammaproteobacteria bacterium | reverse complement strand
CCGCGGGCGAACAGCTCGCGTGCATTCTCGACGAGATGCGGCACGTCGTCGCTAAAGCTCAACGCGATCAGGGCCAGCGGCACCACCAGCACGAGCAGGATGAGCAGCGTCATCGCCAGCGCCGCGAGCCAGCGCCGGCCGCCCGTCCAGTCCTCGATGAAGCGATAGACCGGCCACGTGGAGAAGCACAGGATGGCGGCCGCCAGGATCGCGCCGAGGAACGGCTGCAGCACCGCGAGACAGCCGACCACCAGCAGCACGATGGCGGAGACCTGGACGATCTGCTCGACCCGCTTTTCCGTGACCATTCTTTCGCTCCTAGTGTCGTTCCAACTTGTTTCGCCAAGTATGATCAGTTCGTCTGCCAGCGACACCAGGGTCAGCAGGATTAAATGGATTATTCACGAATAGTTGGAACGGCACTAGCCTGCGCGTTCTAACACGCGGCACATAGGCGGTCAAATGAAGGCGGCCTCTGATGCGACATCACGAACACGAAAGCCATCGCGTCGGCCGCCCTAAAATGGAAATTCCAAATAAGTAAATCATCCGCCCCGGCAAGACCCCGGTCCTGGTGATCCGACAGCCCGGCAAGGACAAGATCGCCTGTAAAATAGCGCGGATGATTTACTCGCTGGTGCGCCCGCTGCTGTTCGCGCTCGAAGCCGAGACGGCACACCATGTCACGCTCGGGGCGCTGCGGACGCTCGATTCACTCGGGCTCGTTCCGTCTGCCAAGCCCGCTCCCGCCGCCTGCGAGTGCAACGTCATGGGCATCCGTTTTCCGAATCCGGTCGGACTGGCCGCCGGACTCGACAAGAACGGCGAATACATAGACGCGTTGAGCGCGCTCGGCTTCGGCTTTCTCGAGGTCGGCACCGTCACGCCCCGTCCGCAGCCGGGCAACCCGCGGCCACGAATGTTTCGCCTGCCGGCCGCGCGTGCGGTGATCAACCGCCTCGGCTTCAACAACGATGGCGTGGACCGCCTGGTGGAGAACGTGAAGCGCGCGCGCTACCGCGGCGTGCTCGGCATCAACATCGGCAAGAACTTCGACACGCCGCTCGAGCGCGCGGCGGAGGACTACGTCGCCTGCCTGCGCAAGGTCTATCCGCTGGCGAGCTACGTGGCGGTGAACGTTTCCTCGCCCAACACCGAGAACCTGCGGCGGCTGCAGGGCGCGGGCGAGCTCGACGCCCTGCTCTCGGTGCTCAAGGCCGAGCAGCGCGCGCTCGCCGCCAGGCACGGCAAGGCGGTCCCGCTCGCGGTGAAGATCGCGCCCGACCTCGAGCGCCCGCAGATCGATGCGATCGCCGGCTCGCTCCGCAAGCACGCCATCGACGCCGTGATTGCGACCAATACAACCGTGACGCGGGAGGGTGTCGCCGGCCTGCCCCATGGGCATGAGACGGGGGGGCTGTCGGGGGCGCCGCTTACGGCGCGGGCCACGTCCGTGGTGCGCCAGCTCGCGCAGGCGCTGTCGGGAGCGGTGCCGGTGATTGGGGCCGGCGGCATCATGAGCGGCGCCGATGCGCGCGAAAAGGTCGCCGCCGGGGCAAGCCTGGTTCAGCTCTACACCGGCCTCATCTACCGCGGCCCGGCGCTGGTGGGCGAGTGCGTCGCCACGCTTTGCGAACAATAATCGAAACGTCTCACCGCTAAGGACGCAAAGGAAAGACAATGAGTCGAATTACGATTCACGAATCACGAATCACGGTTTAATGGCCCTAAGTCCTGTCAGATCGCCGGCGGTCGCCGTCATAGACGAACAGACGTGCATTGGCTGCACTCTGTGTATCGAGGCATGCCCGGTGGATGCCATTGTCGGAGCAGCGAGGCTCATGCATACGGTGATCGCAGCGGAATGCACCGGCTGCAAGCTGTGCTTGCCGCCCTGTCCCGTAGACTGCATCACAATGACCGAAACCGGGGAAACATGGACGCACGAAGAGCGCCTGAGACGCGCCAGCCAATACCGGCGGCGCTACCAAGCGAGAACGGAACGGCTCGAACGCGGGCGCGAGGCGCGGCTCGCGGGAGGGGGGGACAAAACCGGGGAGCGCAAGAAGCAGGCGACGATCGAGCGCGTCATGCGGCGCGCCCGCCAGCGGCTGCGAAATAGACAGGATTAACAGGATTTACAAAGGCAAACCGGAAGAAGTATCAGAATCTTGCTGTTTGAACTTGTTAATCCTGTAAATCCTGTCCATTTTCCTACGCGTCAGCGGCCAAATATCCCCCGCAGGATACCGCCCGCGTCTATGCCCCTGCCGGGGGCGCCGCCAGAGGGTATCGTCGTTCCGGCGTCTTCCTGCTGCAGCGCACGCGCGCCTTCCACGGGTGCCGCCTTCGCCGCGGCCGGCGGCGGCGTGTTGGGATCCACCTGGCGAATGGCGGGTTCCTTGCCGGTCGGCAGCGCTGCCACGCGCGGCGCGAGCGCATCGCCGAGCTGCGTCAAGCGCTCGCCGGGCGCCGGGTGCGTCTTGAACAGCAGCGCGAGCGAGGCCTCGTCCGCCGTCCTTGCTCCAAGCTTGTGCAGCACCTCGACCAGCCCGTACGGGCTGTAGCCCGCGCGCGCGGCGAGCACGACACCGATCCGGTCGGCCTCGAATTCCGCGCTCTTGTCGAGCCCGCGCGCCAACACCTCCGCGCCGGTGCCGATCAGGTTGTTGACGAGGATGCCGCGGTCGCTGCGCTGGGCGATCCTCGCGCCGGCGGACACGGCGGCGCTCTGCTGCATCACCTTGACGTGGTGGCGCTGCACGATGTGGCCGATCTCGTGCCCGAGCACGCCCGCGAGCTGCGCCTCGCTGTCGAGCATCTCGTAGAGCCCGCGCGTGATCAGCACGTAGCCGCCGGGCGCGGCGAAAGCATTGACCGAGGACGTGTCGAGCACGCCGAAATGCCACGGCAGGTCGGGACGCTCGGTCTGCATCGCGATCCAGCGCCCGACGCGGTTGACGTACGCCTGCAGCTCGGGATCGGCCACCAGCGGCGCCGCCCCCAGCGTGCGGCCCGCCACCTCGTGGCCCACCGCAATCTCGTCCTTCTCGTCCATGCCGGCGGCGGCGGTCGTAACGTCCTTGCCCACGTCGAAGAGACGGCCGAGATCGAGCGAGGCCGCGACCACGTGGCCGGAGACTGCGGCCATCAGGGCGGCGGCGATCCAAGGAATTCGCCGGACTCGTCGTCCCAGACAACGGTTCGATATGATCGGTGGCTCCGGATTCATCACAAGTACTCGGGCAGTTATGTATAGGGAATTTGTCGGAGAAAAGCCGACAAATTCCTCATTTCTTCGCGTCCATGTAGTCGACGCTCACCGGCGCGAGCCCCGTCGCGCGCGCGCCTCGCTCGGCCACCTGCTTGGTGGCAACGTAACCGTCGAGCAGCTTCATCTGATCGGCATTGAAGCTCGCCTGCTTGAGGTCCTCTTCGTCGATGCCGCGCACGCCGATGGTGCTGGTAACGGCTACGTTGCGCCGTGGGCCGAACAAGCGGCCGGCGGCGGAACCGGCGCCCGAATCGCCCGCAGCCGACTGCTGGCTCTGGAAGCGCACGTTGAAGGAGAACAACCAGCCGTTACCGGCCGGTGTCTTGAGATTGAGCCACGCCCCCTGCTTGCCGATCACCTCCCCGGAGGCGCCCAGCCTGAGCTGCGTCACCTGGGACGAATCAAGTCGCGGCTCGGCGAACAAAGCCGAGTCGCGTTCAAGCGTGACCTGTTGCGCCGCCGCTGGAGCGGCGGCAAACAGGATTGCGGGCAGTATTATGCGAAGTGATTGCAGGAGCCGTTCCATTGAAATCATGTTACTACCGTTTCGCTCTGGTGAGTCGCAGGTGATCCTGCGTCAGGAGTTTGTCGGGGCAACGACCGGCAAACTCCCGGCTGATTATAATGAGTGGCGACCCGGCCCGCCATCGGCGGCCGAGCGTGCGGCCTTCCCGGGCGGATTTCCCGCGTGCAATATCAAGAAAACAGATGCATGACGCCTGACAAAATCCACAGAATATTCACCCTGTTGCGCGCCGCTGACCCCTCGCCGCGCAGCGAGCTCGTCTATGCGTCGCCCTTCGAGCTGCTGGTGTCAGTGGTGCTCTCCGCGCAAGCCACCGACAAGAGCGTCAATCTCGCCACGGTGGAGCTGTTCAAGGCCGCCAACACGCCCGCCGCCCTGCTCACTCTCGGCCGCAGGGGCCTCGAGCGCCGGATAAAACGCATCGGCCTCTACCGCACCAAGGCCAAGAACATACTCGGCGCTTGCAGGCTGCTGCTCGAGCAGCACGGCGGCGAGGTGCCGCGCACGCGGGAGGCGCTGCAGGCGCTGCCGGGAGTCGGGCGCAAGACCGCCAACGTGATCTTGAACACCGCCTTCGGCCAGCCTACGATCGCCGTGGACACTCACGTTTTCCGGGTCGCGAACCGCACCGGCATCGCGCCGGGCAAGAACGTGCGGGCGGTCGAGGACAGGTTGCTCAAGGCGGTGCCCGACGAGTTCAAGCTCGACGCGCACCACTGGCTGATCCTGCACGGTCGCTATGTTTGCAAAGCCAGGAAGCCCGACTGCCCGCGGTGCCTGATTCGCGACTTGTGCGAATACAAGCACAAAACGGCGTGATGTATGATGCGGGATACGGGATACGGGATGCGGGATGCAAGATTCGAGGGCAAAAAAAGCACGGCATTGCCGCGCGCGTCACGCATCACGAATCACGCATCTAGTGTGCCGTCGTGAGGACGCCGGATGCGGCCAGCACGAGCACGCCGATCACGAGCAACGTG
>JBGQGU010000289.1:0-4797 GCA_041497655.1 Gammaproteobacteria bacterium | reverse complement strand
GTACGTTCATCCCGGCTCCAGCGCCCCGGCCGTCTCGGAGCTTTCGCCGCGCCTGCCGCGTGCCCCGCCCTTGGGGCGGCGACTGAGATAGGGCGCCAGTTCCTCCAGCGCCCTCTGATAGACCTCGCGCTTGAATTCGATCACCGCGTCCATCGGCATCCAGTAGTCGCTCCAGCGCCAGGCGTCGAACTCGGGCTTGCTGGAAGCGCGCAAGCTCACATCGCAGTCACGCCCGACGAGCCGCAGCAGGAACCAGATCTGCTTCTGGCCGCGGTAATGGCCGCGCCACTCGCGGCGCAGCCAACGATCCGGCACGTCGTAGCGCAGCCAGTCGCGCGTGCGCCCGAGCACACACACGTGCTGCCGCGCGAGCCCGACCTCCTCCAGCAGCTCGCGATACATCGCCGCTTCCGGCGTCTCACCGTGCTGGATGCCCCCCTGCGGGAACTGCCACGCGTGCTCTCTGACGCGCTTACCCCAGAAAACCTTGTTCTTCCAATTACATAGGACGATGCCGACATTCGGGCGATATCCGTCGCGGTCGATCATGGAAATCCCCTGAAGCGGTTGGTCGTCACGATTTTTTCACAAATTGCATGCAAACAAAAGCGTCGTAGTGCCCCGCATCACCGGTTATGGCCACCCCCATCAATGATATAGAGTCGCTCGGCATCGCACCGGTTCATCCTGCGCAGCCCGCGCACGAATTTGCCGAATTCGAGCGCGTAGCGCGCCTCCAGATCAAAGACCTTGCGTTCCAGCTCTTCCCACCGTACGGCGGCCGGCGGGTCGCGGAACCCGAATACAATGACGTTGCCCGGCTTCTCCGCCGGCAGGCACAACGTGGCGGAGGGAAACGCGGCCTCGATGCGCGCCAGGTAATCGTCGAACCGGTGGTCCGATCCCCACAGATTCACCACCAGCACGCCGCCGCGCTCGAGCCGCCGCCGGCAGGCGCCATAAAACGCCGGGGAGGCGAGCTCCAGGACCTGCGACTCGCCGTCGTAGCCATCGACCAGGATCGCATCGTAGCCGCTCCCTTCGGCTGCGACGAACTCCGCGGCATCGCAGACCCGCACGATGAGGCGCGCATCGGCAGCCGGCAGCTCAAACAGGCGGCGCGCGACCGCCACCACCTGCGGGTTGATCTCGAGCACCTCGGTCACCGCCTCCGGCAGCCGGTGGTAGATGAACTTGGCGAGGGAGCCACCGCCCAGGCCGACCATCAGCACGCGCCGCGGCGGCCCATTGAACAGCAGGAACGCCATCATGCTGCGGGTGTAGGCGAGCTCGAGATCGTTCGGGCGCGCGAGACGCATCGAACTCTGGATGGTGTCACTGCCGATGTGCAGCGAGCGCACCCCGGATTTCTCGGTCACGTACACCGAATCAGCGTCTGGAGCGGGCTTGCGCAGACGCCAGCGTGCGAAGAAGTTCATGCCGTTGTACTAGCAGCCTGTCGGACTTGATGACCAGACAGGCTGCTATTGCAAAACCGCCTGAGGATTTCAGGATGAGGCTGAATAAAATAACCTCTCCTCGCCCACCATTGGGAACAGCAACGGAGTCGAATTCGTGTCTCCATAGTCCATTTCCGCTATCTTCTTGCAGGCGGTTTTGCCTTAGGAGTTTATCGGACCCAAGTCCGACAAACTCCTAGACGCAGGAGCGTTCGGTAGAATAACGGCTTTCGGCACCCCGCGACAAACATGCGCGTCTCGCAATTCCTGCTCTCGACGCTCAAGGAAACGCCGGCCGAGGCCGAGGTGGTGAGCCACCGGCTGATGCTGCGCGCGGGGTTGATCCGGCAGCTCGCGCGGGGGATTTACACCTGGATGCCGCTCGGGCTGCGCGTGCTGCGCAAGGTGGAGAGTATCGTGCGCGAGGAGATGAACGCAGCCGGCGCGATCGAGCTCGCAATGCCGGCGGTGCACCCTGCCGAGCTGTGGCAGGAGTCCGGCCGGTGGGAGCAGTTCGGGCCAGAGCTGCTGCGCTTCAAAGACCGCCACCAGCGCGATTTCTGCCTCGGCCCCACCCACGAGGAGGTGGTGAGCGACCTCGTGCGCCAGGAAGTGAGGAGCTACCGCCAGCTGCCCCTCAACCTCTACCAGATCCAGACCAAGTTCCGCGACGAGATCCGGCCCCGCTTCGGCGTCATGCGCGCCCGCGAGTTCGTGATGAAGGACGCCTATTCCTTCCATGCCGACCAGGAGAGCCTGGAGCAGACCTACCGCGCGATGATCGACTGCTATTCGCGCATCTTCACCCGTCTCGGCCTGAAGTTCCGCGCGGTGGCGGCCGACCCCGGCGCGATCGGCGGCACCGGATCGCACGAGTTCCACGTGCTCGCCGATTCCGGCGAGGACGCGATCGCCTACTGCCCGGCCTCCGACTACGCCGCCAACGTCGAGCTCGCCGAAGCCGTTGCCCCCGCGACGCCGCGCGGGAAACCCGCCGCGGCGCTCGCGCGCGTGCACACCCCGGGGGTGAAGACGATCGTCGAGCTGTGCACGTTCCTCAAGATTCCCGCCGAGCGTACCGTGAAGGCGGTGGTGCTGGATGGTGTCGACGGTCGTCCCGTGTTGCTGATGGTGCGCGGCGACCACGAGCTGAACCTCGCCAAGGCCGCCAAACTCGAGCAGGTGAAGAAGCCGGTCGCATTTGCCCCGGCCGAGGCCATTCGCTCCCGGTTCGGGGCGGGCCCCGGCTCGCTCGGACCGGTCGGCTTCAAGGGCGTGGTCATTGCCGACCGCACGGTCGTCGCAATGTCCGATTTCGTCGTCGGCGCCAACGAGGACGACCATCATTACACCGGCGTCAATATCGGACGCGACTTTCCGGAGCCGGTGGTGGCCGATGTTCGCAACGTCGTCGCGGGGGACCCGAGCCCCGACGACAAGGGCCGGCTCGAGATACTCCGCGGCATCGAGGTCGGCCACGTTTTCCAACTGCGCAACAAGTACTCCAAGCCACTGAATCTCTCGTTCCTCGACGCGGCGGGCAAATCCCGGCTCATGGAAATGGGCTGCTACGGCATCGGCGTGACGCGCATCGTCGCTGCCGCGATCGAGCAGAACTACGACAACCGCGGCATCATCTTCCCGCGCGCGATGGCGCCCTTCGAGCTCGCGCTGGTGCCGATCGGAGCGGGCAAGAGCGCTCCGGTACGCGAGACCGCAGAGGCCCTCTACCGCGATCTCGCTGCCGCCGGCATCGACGTGCTGCTCGACGACCGCGGCGAGCGCCCGGGCGTTGCATTCGCGGACATGGAGCTGATCGGCATCCCCCACCGCGTCGTCGTCGGCGAGCGCGGGCTGAAGAGCGGTCAGGTGGAGTACCAGGGGCGGCGCGACTCCCAGGCCCAGTCTATCGCCTTGCAAGACGCGGTAAAATCCGTAAAATCAAAAGTATGCGCGGACTAGCAGCCTGTCGGACTTAGGTGTCCGACAGGCTGCTAACGGCAAAACCGCCCGAGAATTTTGAATGAATCTCAGGGTAATGACCGCAATTGGGCTCCGCTGGGCACGCACGTAGGCTCGAGATGAGGTCTTCACTGTCATGGGCTCCCGTTATGGTGAGGGCGGTTTTGCATAAGGAGTTTGTCGGACCTAAGTTCGACAAACTCCTAGGTCAAGTCATTTTCCGGCTCGGGTGGGCGCTCGCATGGGCGGTGCCGGGAGCGGCAGTTGCCGGAGGGCAGGTCTATGAGCCCTTGTCGACGAGCGTCCGCGCCGTGCTTAACAGATCGGTCTCCGATCAAGCCACGCCGTTCCTAGCCTTCGATACCGAGACGGAGGCGCGGCGCTGGCTCGCCGCGATGTCGAAGCGGCTTGCCTCCCACATCGCAGACCGGCTGCAGCGCGAGGAATTCCTGATTTCGGTGCACTACGAGGCGAAGCGCGCCGGCCTCGACCCGCAGCTCGTGCTGGGACTGATCCAGGTCGAGAGCAACTTCCGCAAGTACGCGGTCTCGCGCAGCGGGGCGAAGGGCTACATGCAGGTGATGCCGTTCTGGGTCCAGCTGATCGGCCGCACGGAAGACAACTTGTTCCACCTTCGCACCAACCTGCGCTTTGGCTGCGTGATCCTGCGCCACTATCTCGACCAGGAGAACGGCGATCTGTACCGCGCGCTCGGGCGCTACAACGGCAGCCTCGGCAAGCCCCATTACCCCACCCTGGTGGTCCGCGCGTGGCAGCGCAACTGGCACTACGCCACGCACTCCGAGGTGACCGCGCGAGCCGATACCCGCAGCTGAGCGGTTGAAGCTTTCGCGAACCCGCTGTCAGCCATCAGCCCAGTCGAAGAACGTTTGCAGCGGATTGCTGATCGCTGAGCTCTGATGGCTCGCCGCCAGCGGCCGCCTGGCGGAACAGCTCCTCGAGGGAGAGCCTGAGATCTTGCTCGACGCCTCCCGCGAGATCGAGCGCGAGGCGATCGAGTTCCTGGCCTGACAGGCGCGCCGGCAGCTTGGCGCCAAGCCTGAAAACGAGCAAACGATAGACATCGGCCACGCTCACCTTGGCGGCGTCCTTGATCAGCGCCCAGCCGTTCGCCACCCTCCCCGTCCAGTGTGCGGTGCTCATCGCGTCGAGGACGGCCTCGATCCGGTCTATGGGGAGTTTCACGACGCCGTGCAGGCGCATGACGGTGACTATCTCCCCCGTGCGGTGCGCTTCCCACAGCACCCGCAGGACCTGCAGCGCGTCGAGGAACTGCGCGCCGGGAACGGGATCGACCTGGGCAGCGCGCTCGCGCCAATCGGGCATCACCGCCGCCGCAATCGCTCCGAACAGC
>JBGQGU010000288.1:0-4816 GCA_041497655.1 Gammaproteobacteria bacterium | reverse complement strand
CGCCGCGTCGAGCAGCAGCAGCCCCGCCAGCGCTCCGGTCATGGCGAGCGGCACGGTAAGCATGATCACGAACGGCGAGACGAAGCTCTCGAACTGCGCGGAGAGCACGAGGTAGATGAAGGCGAGTGCCAGCACGAAGATAAGCAGCAGCTGCGTGCCCGATTCCCGGTACTCGCGCGACTGGCCGTCAAGCTCCGTCAGCGCCGCTGGCCCGAACTCCGCGCGCGCCGCGCTTTCCATGAAATCCAGCGCTTCGCCGAGGCTGTACCCCGGCGCGAGGCTCGCGGTGATGATCGCCGCGCGCAGCCGGTTGAAGTGGTTGAGTTCCTTGGGCGCGACCGTCTCCTTGAGGCTCACCACATTGGAAAGCTGCACCAGCTGTCCATCCTTGGCACGCACGTAGATCGAAGTGAGGTCGGTCGGCTGCACGCGGTCCTTGTCCTCGAGACGCACGATCACATCGTACTGCTTGCCCTCGCGCTTGAAGCGCGTGACTTGGCGCCCGCCGAGCAGCGTTTCCAGCGTGCGCCCTATCGCATCGACCTCGGCGCCGATTGCCGAGACTTTCTCGCGATCCAAGTCCACAGCGAGCTGCGGTTTGTTGAGCTTGAGATCAGTGTCGAGGTTGACGAGTTTCGGATTCTTGCGTGCCTGCGCCAGGATGCGCTCGACCATCTTGTCCAGCTCCTCGTACGAGGTGCCCTGGATAACGAATTGCACCGGCTGGCTGCGGAAGCTCTGGCCGAGTGAAGGCGGATCGTTGGGAAAGGCCAGCACGCCGGGCATCATGCCGAACATCTTGGGCCCCACTTCCCGGGAGATCTCGAACTGGCTGCGTCTGCGCTCCTCCCACGGCTTCAGCCGCACGAACGAAAGGGCGAAGTTGACCGGGTTCGGCCGCTCCAGCCCCGGCGCAACCACCACGAAGTAGCTCGTGATCTCCGGCACGCCCTTGTAGATCTCCTCCCAGATGCGCGCGTAGCTATCGGTGTACTCGAGCGTCGAGCCTTCCGGCGCAAGCATCACGCCGAGGATGAAGCCCCGATCCTCGAACGGTGCGAGCTCTGACTTGAGCGCCACGCCCAAGCCGATCATCGCCGCCAGCACCGCAGCGTACCCCGCAACCACGATCTTGCGGCGAGCGAGCGCCCAGTCGAGCGAGCGCCGGTAGCCCGCGTTCATGGCGGTAAAGAAGCGCTCGGTCACGTTGTAGATCGCGCCGTGCCTGGCGTGGTGCTTGAGGAGCCGCGAGCACATCATCGGCGTCAGGGTCAGCGAAACGAAGCCCGACACCAGCACCGCCATGGCCACGGTCAGGGCGAACTCGGTGAAGAGCTTGCCGGTGTTGCCGGTCGAGAACACCAGCGGCACGAACACCGCGGCGAGCGTGATCGTCATCGCCACCACCGCGAACGCAATCTCGCGGCTGCCCTTGACCGCCGCCTGGAATGGCGGCATGCCTTCTTCTATGTGCCGGTGGATGTTCTCGAGCACCACGATCGCGTCATCCACGACCAGACCGATCGCCAGCACGATGCCGAGCAGCGTCAGGATGTTGATGGTGAATCCGAAAATCCACAGGAAGAAGCACGCCCCGATCAAGGACACCGGGATGGTAACGAACGGGATCAACGTGGAGCGGAACGAGCGCAGGAACACGAAGATCACCAGCGTCACCAGCAGCATCGCATCGAAGATCGCGCGATAGACGGCCTTGATCGAGGCGTCGATGAATAGCGACGAGTCGAAAGCGACGAAAACCTTCAGGCCCTCGGGCAGCGACGACTGGATGCGGGGCAGCTGCGCTTTCACCGCCTGCGCCACCGCCAGCGTGTTGGCCGTGGACTGCTTGACGATCCCCAGCCCCATCGCCGGATTGCCGTTGACGCGCACGACGCTGCGCTCGTCCTGGGCGCCCAGCTCGGCGCGCCCGATGTCCTTCAGCCGGACCGGGTAGCCGCGCGCCTCGGTGATGATGAGGTTGTTGAACTGCTCGGGCGTCCGGAGGTCGGTCTCGGTCAGCACCGTGAACTCGCGCTTGCGGCTCTCGATGCGGCCCGAGGGCACTTCGATGTTCTGGCGCCGCAGGGCGTTCTCGACGTCGAGCGGCGTCAACCCGAAGCCGGCGAGCCGGTCGCGGTCGAGCCAGATGCGCATCGCGTACTTGCGCGCGCCGCCGATGATGACGCTCGCCACCCCGGGCAGCGCCTTGAGCGAGTCCGCGACGTAACGGTCGGCGTAGTCGGTGATGAAGAGCGCATCGTGCTGGTCGCTGGTGAACGCGAGCCATATGATGGCCTGCGCATCGGCCTCGATCTTGGACACGACCGGCTCGTCCACCTCGTCGGGCAGCAATCCCCGGACCCGCGCCACGCGGTCACGCACGTCGTTCGCCGCGGCATCCACGTTGCGCTCGGGCACGAACTCGACCGTGATCTGCGACACTTCCTCGCGCGACACCGACTTGATGGTGCGGACGCCCTCGATGCCCGACAGCGAGTCTTCCAGCGGCTGCGTCACCTGGGACTCGATCACCTGCGCGCTGGCGCCGGTATAGACGGTGCGCACCGACGCGACCGGCGTGTCGATCTTCGGGTACTCGCGCACCGACAGGCGCAGGAAGGAAATGACGCCGAGGAGCACGATGACGAGGCTCATCACCGTCGCCAGCACGGGTCTACGAATGGATAGCTCGGGGAGAAACACGACCGCTCAGGAGTGACGAATGATGAATGATGAATGCGGAATGATGACCCGGATGCTCACTTCGAAATCCGTTGACCACGCTTCGCCGTTCGTACACTGGATACCAGAATCGCTATCAGTTCATCCGACTCTTTCATCAGTGAGGTCATAACGACTGAATCCCGGCAAATGTCAGCTTCGCTCAACAACTCAAACCAATATTGCGTCTCCTCGAGTTCCTGGAGAGCGCCTTCCACCTTGTTGATGAAATCGGCGACCGATTTTGCTCGAATAGCTTCGCGGTATTGAGCGCCAACAGAGGTCCCGGATCGCAATACTTGCCTGCCGATGACCTGCGCCTCCGTACTCTTCGGCAGTCGCGAATACAGGCGAATTACCTCGAGCGCGAACCGCTTCGTTCGATTGGCAAGTTCCGAACCGCGCCCCTTGTTCATCATTCATCATTCCGCATTCATCATTACGGTTTTGACGCAGGCTTTTCCGTCAAAACCGATACCGGCACGCCGTCTTGCAGCTTGATCTGGCCGTCGGTCACCACCAGCTCGCCGGGCTTGAGGCCCCGAACGATCTCGACCTGGCCTGGCGTGCGGCTGCCGAGGCCGACCTCGGTGAGCATCGCTCTTCCGTCAACCACGCGGAACACGAAATTCTTGTCGCCGCGCGGCACGATCGCCTGCTCCGGGACGAGCGTCGCCTTGTCGTTGGACCCGAGCTCGAGCACGACACGCGCAAACATCCCGGGGCGCAGCTTCAGGCCCTTGTTTTCCAAGCGCCCGCGAAGCTGCACGGTGCGCGTCTTCTCGTCCACCGCGGTCTCGACCGCGTACACCCGGCCGGGGAAACGCTCGCCGGGAAACGCATCCACCCGCACCGCCACCGGCTGGTCGCGGCGGATCTTGCCGAGATAGACCTCGGGCACGCGGAAATCGAGCTTCATCACGTCGATCTTGTCGAGCCGCACGATGTCCTCGCCTGCCTTGAGATAGGCGCCGGCGCTCACCTGGCGCAGGCCGACGATGCCGGCGAACGGCGCGCGGATCTCGGTCTTGGACGCGCGCGCCTCGTTTTCCTGGCGCTGCGCGGTGGCCTTCTTGTGCGCCTCGCGCGCGTCCTCGAGCGCCTGCTGGCTGATGAAGTTCATCTTGAATAGCTCGGCTGCGCGCTCGGCGCGCTGCACTGTCAGCCGCTCGTCCGCGCGGCTTGCGTCGAGCTGGGCCTGGACTTCGGCCGCGTCGAGCGCGACCAGCCGCGCCCCGGCCGCCACCGCCTGGCCCTCGTTGAAATGGATCGCCGCGACCCGCCCCGCGACCTCGGGACGGATCATCACGGATTCATTCGCAAGCAGCGTACCGACTGCCGTGACATCGTGGGTGACCGTGCCGATCCTGACCGGCGCGGCCTTGACCGGGAGTCCCATCGGTTCCGGCTTGGGCTGCTGCGCATGGGCGACGGACACGAACGCGAGGAGGCCCGAGAGCGCGATCCCGCACAGGCACCTCAGAATCATTGCTGCAGTTGCGCCTGCTGTTCGGCGACTTCCTTGTGGACCTGCCCCATGTCGAGCGCGCGCGCCTGGCGGATGACGCTTTCCAGGCCTTCTGCCGGCAGCGCGCCAGCCTGGGCGAAGAGGACCACCTTCTCGCGCAACAACATCACGTAGGGGATCGAGCGGATGCTGAAAGCCGCCGCCAGCTCCTGCTCGTCATCGGCGTTGACCTTGCCGAACACGATGTCCTGGTGTTGCTCGGAAGCCGCCTCGAACACCGGCGCGAAGCTCCTGCACGGCCCGCACCATGCTGCCCAGAAGTCGATGACAACCATGTTGTTCTGAGTCACGACATCTTCGAAATTATCTTTGTTCAACTCAACGGTAGCCATCCTGAAGTCCCATCAGAAAGGTCGCGCATTTTAACATGTCCCTCATCCCTCACACCTTAGAGCGCCTAACATAATGAAACGCGCGTGCGGTGCGAGCCAGAATCGTCGATAGCGCGAAACGAGGTGCAGCCAATACTCGCTGTATTGGCAAGCCTCGCGACAAAGCTAGCGGCGATTCTGGCCGCAACCCCTCGTGGGCTGGCGCGGTTTTGGCCCGCGGCTACCTGCTCGG
>JBGQGU010000287.1:0-4819 GCA_041497655.1 Gammaproteobacteria bacterium | reverse complement strand
CTGCTGCCCGCCCGAGATCTCGGTCGCCTTGTTGTCGCGCCACGGCGTGAGGCCGACCCGGTCGAGCAGGGTTGCGGCGGTCGCGCGCATCTCGTCGTCGGGGCGGCCGCGCGCGGCGAGGATCGGCATCATCACGTTCTCCAGCGCGGTGAATGCGGGCAGCAGGTAGTGGTACTGGAAGACGAAGCCGATCGAGCGGCCGCGCATGCGAGTGAGGTCCGCTTCGTCGAGCCCGCCTGTCTCCCGGCCCTCGATGAACAGCCGCCCGGCGTTCGGCCGGTCGAGCAGCCCGATGACGTTCAGCAGCGTGGTCTTGCCCGAGCCGGACGGCCCCATCAGCGCGGCGAATTCGCCGCGCTCGAGCACGAGGTCGATGCCGTGCAGCACCTCGATCTCCACCGGCGTGCCGATGCCGTAGGATTTGCGCACCTCCGAAAGCCGCAGCGTTTCCACCTGGGCCCTCAGCTGCGCATCGCCACCACCGGATCGAGCCGCGCCGCGCGCCGCGCCGGCGTCGCGGCAGCCAGGATCCCCACCACGGTCGCGGCGACCATCGCGATCGCGAACAGCGAGGGCTCGATCTGGATGATGAACATCGGCGTGCCGTCGGGGTTCCTCGCCACCCCGCGCCAGATGACCAGGAACGTCCAGGCAAGCAGCGAGCCGAGCACGGAACCCGCCAGGGCCATGGCGCCGCCCTGGATCAGGAACACGCGCAGCACCTGGCCGCGCGAGGCACCCATCGCGCGCAGGATGCCGATTTCCTTCTGCTTCTGGATTACCGAAACCACCAGCACGCTCGCGATGCCGAGCGCGACGGTCAGACCGACGAAAATCCGGATCAGCGTGTTGGTGAGGATCTGGGCTCTCATCGCCGTGAAAAACTGCGCGTTGGTCACGATCCAGCTTTCCACCTGCAGGTCGGTGCCGGCGCGGATGGTCTGGGCGATGGTTTCCGCGGTGAACGGATCGCGCACCTTGACGTCGATGGCGGAGGCGCCGCCGACGAGATCGAGAAGGTTCTGCGCCGAGCGTAGCGCGACGTAGACGTTGCGCTCGTTGACGCCCTTGTTGCCGAAATCAAAGATGCCGATCGCGGTGAGCGTGGCCGTGGCCCCGGAAGCGGTCGCCAGCCGGAACTTGTCGCCGACGTTCGCGCCGAGGTCCTTCGCCAGCTCGGTTCCAATGATGATATCGAGAGGGCCGACGTCGAAGCGCCCGGCGATGATCTTCTCGTCGAGCGCGATCACCCGGAAGTAGGTCTCCGGCTCGATCCCGGTGATGGTCACGGACTTGCTCGCGTCTCCGCGCAAGACGAATCCGGGACCCGCCACGATGGGCGTCACCGCGACGACGTCGGGCATCCGCTCGACCTCGTCGCGGATCTTCTGCCACTGGTCGATGGAGCGCAAGCGCTGCGACCGCGGCTGCACCTGCGCCGCAATCTCGGCGCCCTCGGTTGCGCGCAGCGGGCGCGCCACCTGGTCGGGCGGCAGGATGACGATCGGAGCCTGGTAGTTGAGGGTGCGGCGCACGACGTTGGCCTGCAGCCCCGAGAGCAGCGCCGACATGAACACGATCACGCCGCCGCCGAGCCCGACCCCCAGGATGATGAGCAGCGTCTGCATCAGGCCTTCGCGCATGAAGCGGAAGGCGACGATCAACTCGAAGAACGCGAGGCGGTTCACGGCGTGTTGCTCTTCGCCGGCGCGGTTGCGCGCACGCGCTGTCCCTCCCGCACCGTCCCGTCGGCCGTGGAGATCAGGCGGTCCCCGGGCGCCACACCTTCCAGCACCTCGATGCGGCCGTCCCCCTTCAGGCCGAGCTTGACCGCGCGGCGCCGCGCCCGCCACCCGTCCACCGCGAGCACCCACGGCTGCGCGCTGTTGGCATCTCGCACGGCATCTGCAGGAACCACCACGGTGGCGGCGCTGCGCGCAACCTCGATGTCCACGGAAACCGTCATGTCCTGCCGCAGGTAGTCCGGCGGCTTCGGCACCCGCAGCTTCACTTCGACGGACCCGCGCAGCGCGTCGATGCCGGGATTGATGTAAACGAGCTCCGCTGCGAAGCGTTCCTTGGGAAATGCGTCAGCGGAAGCCAGCGCCTGCTGTCCGAGCTTGAGCTGCGCGAGATTCTTCTCGTCGATCTGCACCACCACCTGGGTTTCGCCAGCCGGCGCCAGCACCATCAACTCCTTGCCGGGTTGCACGACGTTGCCGGGCTCGACGTTGCGCGCGATGAGCGTGCCGTCGACCGGCGCGCGAATCACCGTCTGGTCGAGCTTCGCCTGCACAACGCCCAGGTTTGCGCGCGCCTGGGCCAGGGCGGTCTGGGCCACGGCGAAATCGCTGCCCGCCGGGCGGTTGGTCGCAACCTGCAGCTTTGCCGCGCTGAGCTGGCTTTCCGCGACATCCAGGTTGCGCTGCGCGTCGTCGAGCGCCGCCTGGCTCACAAAGCCCTTCGCCTTCAGCTCCTTCGCCCTCTCGTGCTGCCGGCGCGCCTGGGTGAGATTCGCCTGCGCCTGCACCAGCGCCTGCTCCGCGGCAGGCAGCCCTACCTCGCGCAGCTGGCGCACCCTCGCCTCGGCCTGGGCAACCGCGCCGCGCGCCTGCGCAACCGAGGCGCGCTCGTCCTCGTCGTCGAGCTCGATCAGGACGTCGCCGCGCTTTACGTTCTGGCCCTCCTGCACCGGGATGCGCACGACGCGCCCGGTGATCACCGCTCCCACCGACGCCCGCTGCGGCGTCATGATCCGTCCGCTTGCCACCACGGTCTGGACCAGATCGCTGCGCACCGCCTCGTAGGTCCCGACCGGCGTGCCGAGAATCACGTTGCGCAGGAAATAGCCCGCCACAGCGAGCACGACCGCGATGAGCAAGCTGCGCTTGATCCAGCGGCGCAGGGAAATGGCGTGATCGTTCTGGGGCATGGGCTGGGCGATGCCGCATGTTACCGGGAGTGACCGCGGTTAGGTTGATGCAGATCAATTCGATTCCCCCGATCGGGGCCCTTGCTCGCTGCCGAGCAGCAAAGAAATCGACCGACGGTCGATTTCTTGAGGGATGAGGGATGAGGAGGTAAGGCAGAAGGCAGTACGGAATCCCCCTCGAATCACGACTCACGACTCACGAATCACGCCGTTGCGGCGCGCCAGCTTGGCGCAATGCCGCGCTAGCGGCCCATCGTCTTCGCGAGCAGCGGCTTGAGCTCGCGCAGGCTGCGGGTGTTGAGCACGTCCTTCGCCTCGAGCCAGCCGCGCCGCGCCTGCCCCACCCCGAACCGGAGATGCGCGAAATCGAACGTGCTGTGGGCGTCTGAATTGACCGCCACCAGCACCCCCTCCTCGCGCGCCATCCGGCACCGCGCGTCGTCGAGGTCGAGACGGTCCGGCTGAGCGTTCAATTCGAGGAAGCAGCCACGCTCCCGTGCGGCGCGTACAACCCGCAGCCAGTCGACGTCCATCGCCTCGCGCTCTCCGAGCAGACGCCCTGACGGGTGCGCGAGCAGCGTGAAGTAGCGGCTCTCCAGCGCGCGCAGGATCCTCGCCGTCTGCTTGCGCCGCGGCAGATCGAACGCGCTGTGCACTGCGCCGACGACCAGGTCGAGATTCTTCAGAGCCGAGTCGGGAAGATCGAGGCTGCCGTCTTCCAGGATGTCCACTTCGATGCTCTTCAGGACGGTGATGCCCGCAAGCCCGTCGTTCAAGCGGTCGATTTCATCGATCTGCTTCATCAGCCGCTGGGGATCCAGCCCGCGCGCAACGGTGAGCCGGCGCGAGTGCTCGGTGACAGCGATGTAAGAAAGCCCTGCCGCCTTTGCCGCGAGCGCCATCTCGCGGACCGTATTGTGGCCGTCGGTCGCCTTGGTGTGCAGGTGCAGGTCCCCTTTCAGGTCTGCGAGCGTAATCAGGCGCGGCAGCTCGCCGCGGCGTGCCGCCTCGATCTCCCCGCGGTCCTCCCGCAGTTCCGGCGGGATCCAGGGCAGGTCCACAGCAGCGAACACGGACTCCTCCGTCTCGCCCGCCACGCGCTCCTGCCGCCGGAATACGCCGTACTCGTTGATCTTCAACCCGCGCGCCTGGCCCAGGCGGCGGACCGCGATGTTGTGGGCCTTGGAACCTGTGAAATAATGAAGCGCCGCCCCGTAGCTTTCGGGCGGCACCCGCCGCAGGTCCACCTGCAACCCGCTCTTCAGCTTGACGCTCGAGCGCGTCTCCCCATGCGCCAGCACGTCCTGCACTTCGTCGTAGCCGGCGAAGCGCTCCATTACGGGACTCCGCGCTGCCGCCGCGACCAGAATGTCGAGGTCCCCCACGGTCTCGCGCATCCGGCGGAAGCTTCCCGCCACGGTGACCTTTTGAACGCCCGGCAGCCGGGCGAGCCAGCCCTCGAGCGCCGCCGCGTACTGCCCGGCGATCGCGAGCTTGAAGCGCTGCGGCGCGGCCTGGCGCGAGGCAAGCGCCTCCCGGATCCGTGTCTCGGTCTTTTCCCCGAAGCCGGGCAGCACGCGGATGCGTCCGGCCCCCGCGGCGCGCCTCAGTTCCTCGACCGTGCTGACCTCGAGCGAATCGTGCAGCAGCTTCACCCGCTTCGGGCCGAGGCCGGGGACTTTCAGCAACTCCGTGATCGCTGCCGGAAGCTCGCGGTGCAGGCTCGTCAGGAGGGCGCAGGTCCCCCTTTTGCAGATCTCCCTGATCTTGGCGGACAGGTCCGCGCCGATTCCGGGCAGCTTGGGCAGGTCCGCGCCGCGCCCGACGAGCGTCGCGAGATCGCGGCCCAGCTCGTTCACGGTGCGCGCGGCGTTGCGGTAGGCGCGG
>JBGQGU010000286.1:0-4822 GCA_041497655.1 Gammaproteobacteria bacterium | reverse complement strand
CGGCTGGAGCGCGCCGACCCCCTGCGCTGGGTCGGCTGGGGCGCGCTGGTGCTGGCGCTCGCCCTGCTCGGCGCCTATCTCATCGTCGCGCGCATCAACCGCCCGCTGCGCGAGCTCACCGGCGCGGCAGCGGAGATCGGCCGCGGCCGGACACCACCGCCCGTCGCTGAAACCGGGCCGTCGGAGATCCGCACGCTCGCGCACGCCTTCAACCGCATGGCGGCGGATTTGAAACGCCTCGACGAGGAGCGCGCGCTGCTGCTCGCCGGCGTATCGCACGATCTGCGCACGCCGCTCTCGCGCATTCGCCTGGGGCTGGAGATGCTGGACGGGAAAGGCGACGCTGCGCTGAGAGCCGGGCTGGTGCAGGACGTCGAGGACATCGACGCGGCGATCGGCCAGTTCCTCGACTTCGCGCGGCTTGCAGAAGGCGAAGCGGCCGTGCCGGAAGGCGATCTCAACGCCATCGTGCGCGAGGTCTGCGAGCGCTATGCACGCGCGGGCAAGGTCGTTTCAACCCGGCTCGAAGCGCTGCCGCCACTCGCCCTGCGGCCGTTCGCCGTGCAACGTCTGATCGCCAATCTCGTGGACAACGCGCTGCGCCACGGCGGTCCGGGGGTCGAAGTGGTTACCTGGCCAGATGGCGGCCGCGCGGTGATCGAGGTGCTGGACCGGGGCCCCGGCATACCGCCGGGCGACTCCGAGCGCATGCTGCAACCTTTCACGCGTCTCAACACCGCGCGCTCGGGCGCCGGCACGGGACTGGGGCTTGCGATCGTGGATCGCATCGCGCGGCTGCACGGGGGCAGCGTGCAGCTGCTCGCGCGCGAGGGCGGCGGCACGCGCGCGCGGGTGGAGCTTCCGCTCAACGCTGGAAAAGGGTGACTCGTTGCTCGTTACTCGTAAATGGTCCTGCTGATCCTTTCGAAACAGCCCACGAGAAACGAAAAACGAGAAACGAGAAACGGTATCAGGGATACATCGCCCACCCAACCCGGTCCGTTTGGGCCTTGAAGAAGTGCCCCTCCACGGTGGTGACGAACAGGATGGTCAAGTCCGGGCCGCCGAAGCAGCAGTTGGTCGGGCGATTCGCCGGTACCGGGTGCGTCTCCAGCACCCGCCCTGTCGGCGAGAACACCGTGATCATCGCGCCGGGGCCGCTCACTTCCCAGCCATGGGTGGCGACGATATTGCCATCGGCGTCCAGGCACATGCCGTCGATGCCGCGGTGGACGCCTTTCGCATCCTCGCCCCACGTGAACAGCGTCGAATAGGTGCCGAGGCTGCCATCGTCGCGGATCGGATAGGCACGCAGCTCGCGCGCAATACTCCGCGTATAGCTGCTCTCCGCGACGTATAGGGTGCTCTGATCTTTCGACACGAGGATGCCGTTGGGCTGCGTGGTGTCGAACGTGACGCGGGTGACCGTGTAGCTGCCGTCCTTCTGCGGATCGGCGCGCAGCACGGATTGGTTGTCGAGCTCCCTGACCTCGGTCTTGTCCCAGTTACCTTCGTTCACCGGGTTCGTGAACCAGATTCGCCCCTTGCGGTCGATCGCGAGGTCATTCGGCGTATTGAGCCTCTTGCCATCCACGCGATCAGCGACGGTCACGTTGCGGCCATCAGGATCGAAACGAAGGATCGAGCGCCCGCCCGAGCAGCAACCGAAGAGACGGCCCTGAGCATCGAACGCGAGGCCGTTGGTGCGGTTAGTATCTTTTCGCCACTCCGCGATCGCGCCACTTTTCGCGTCGTAGCGCATGATGCGGCTCGCCCGGATGTGCGTGAAATACACGTGCTCGCCGTCCCATACCGGACCTTCCGTCAGGGGGACGGCTGACGGTTTCATCAGCAACTCAAATTTCCACTGCATGATCGTTCTCCCATCAAAACCGACTGAACCGCCAAGATACCAAAAGATTTAAGAATGATACGAACCGCCAAGAACGCCAAGCACGCCAAGGAAAAACAAATCAATAATGGAAACCGCTTTTCCAAGCCTGTTGCTCACGACACCGATCTGCGTTTCTTACTTCTCGTATTTCATTCCAGTCTCTCTTGGCGTTCTTGGCGCGCTTGGCGGTTCAATTTTTATTCTTGTTTTTCCTTCGTGTCCTTCGTGTCCTTTGTGGTTCAGCTGTCACCTGCGGACGCGGACGGTGGTATTCCGCAATCGCGACGACAGCACCCGCGCCAGCTCGAACAGCAGATCGCGCGCCAGCGCCGGCTCTTCGCGCCCGAAGCGGTGGAAGTCTTCGAGTTCCAGCCGCAGCAGCCCGCCGTCGGATACGCCCCAGACGTTGGCCGAGCGCGGCTGGCCGTCGAAGAAAGATTGCTCGCCGACCACGCTGCCGGCGGTGATCCTGGCGAGCTGCACGAAGCTGACGCCGTCCACCTGGGTGATGCCGACCTCGAGCGAGCCGGCCACGACGAAATACAGCGCGCGGTCGGCAGCGCCGCGCTGGATGATTACCTCGCTCGCGCGATACGGCCGCGGGCGGGTGCGTTCCAGCACCTTGTTCCAATCGGCGTCGCTCCACTCGGGGAGAAGCAGCTGGTCGGTGGCAGGCGGCGCGCCGCTGGCCGCGCCTTTGAACAACGCGATGTGATCGGCGCGATTCATTCTCTCTATCCCCTGTCCAACTCGCCGGCTGCGGATTGTGTTGCGCCGCCTTGTGCCGTTCCAACTATTTCGACCTATCTGTGATGCGCGATCGAGGCACGATATTCGACAGAAGGATCCTCGTGGTCATCAGGCCAATCAAGCTGGAACGGCACTTGCAGCACCCGCTTGAACGAGCATCGAATTATATACGTGGGACCGCCTGACCTCGCCGTTCACCCGCCCAATGGCCAACTACGCAGGACTTGATACATGCGACCCCGCTCGCGCGGCGCCGATTCCACCAGCTCGAAGCCGCTCACCGGCCACGCGATGGCGGGGCAGTGATCATTCGCCGGCGCCTGACGGGCATTCCGCAGCAGCGTTATGTGCGGGACGTAAGGCCGCCGGTCGCAACGGAATCCCGCGCCATTCAAGGACTCCTGCATCCGCGCAACCAGTGTTTGCAGCGGCTCCGGGCATGCGTCCATGCCAACCCACAAGATGCGGTTGTGACGCCAGTATTCGAGGCGATCTACGGACATCGCGAAGCGTGGACCCTTCACCGCGGACGCAAGGGTCTCGAGCACTGCTGCGCGATCGCGTGGAAGATCGCCCAGAAACACCAGCGTGAGATGGATTTTGGGGGCGGGCACCGCGCGGCCTCCGCATTCACGCTGCGCTTGGTTCGCAACGTCGCCCAGCGCGCGCTGCACCTCGGGCGCAGGCCACAGGGCGAAAAACAGCCGCGCCGTGTCAGCCGCCATCGCTTTGCTCGAATGCGTGATTCGTGAGTCGTGAGTGGAGTCTTATCTTGCCTATTGTGTCCATTGTTTCTTACCGCGTGTTGAACGGCAACGATCTCGTCCGTTCGAACACGCGGAGTTAAACCGGCGCATCGCGTCCGGATTTAACGCGACTTGACGGCTATTTTTCCGCTTGTTCCACGAGAGCAACCGCTTCCGCGGCGATGCCCTCGCCCCGGCCGACGAAGCCGAGCTTCTCGGTGGTCTTGGCCTTGACGTTGACGGCGTCCGGGGCGACGCCGAGATCGACCGCGAGGTTGGCGCGCATGGCTGGAATGTGTGGGCTCATCTTCGGCGCTTGTGCAATGATGGTGGCATCCACGTTTGCGGCCTTCAGCCCGCGTTCCTTCAGCAGCCGCGCCACCTCGCGCAGCAGCTTGCGGCTGTCGATGTCCTTGAAGCGGGGATCGCTGTCGGGAAAATGCTTCCCGATATCGCCCAGCCCGGCGGCGCCGAGCAATGCGTCGCACACGGCGTGGATCAGCACGTCGGCGTCGGAGTGCCCGGCAAGGCCTTTTTCATACGGGATCGCAACCCCCCCGATGACGAGTTTCCTGCCCGCGATGAGTGCATGGGCATCAAACCCCTGACCAATTCTCATATTTGGCTCTCAGCTATCAGCATTCAGCGATCAGCTCTCGGCTTGCCTGCACGACGCCGCTTCCGTCTTGGCTGACGGCTGACGGCTGATTGCTGACGGCTCCCGAGGATCAGCTCCGCCAGGACCAGATCCTCGGGAAAGGTCACCTTGATATTGCGCGTGTCGCCCATCACGAGCCTCGGCTTCAGGCCGAGGCCTTCGATCGCGCTCGCTTCATCGGTCACGGCCGCGGGATCCGCCGCCCGCAGCGCCTCGATCAGCAGCCGGTAGCGGAACATCTGCGGCGTCTGCGCGAGCCACAAATTCTGGCGCGGCTCGGTTGCCGCCACGCGCAACTCGCGGTTGGCGCGTTTCAGCGTGTCCGCGACCGGCACCGCCAGCAGCCCTCCGGTATCGTCCTCCTCGAGCTCTCCCAAGAGGCGATCGAGCTCCTCGCGCCCGAGACACGGGCGCGCCGCATCGTGCACCAGCACCCAGTCGCTCCCGGCGATGGTATCGCGCGCAGCCAGCAGGCCGTTGAACACGCTCGCCGCCCGCGTCTCGCCCCCGCAATACAGCGGCTTGATCCGCTCGCCCAAACCCCGCCAGTCGTAGCGCGCGAAGCGATCGTCGCCCTGCGCGAGAACCACGAATACCTGCTCGATGCGCGAGTGCTGCGCGAGCGCCAGCAAAGCGTGGTAGAGCAGCGGGCGTCCCGCTATCTCCAGGTATTGCTTGGGCAGGGCCGCTCCCAGGCGGGAGCCGGTGCCGGCGGCTGGAATCAGGGCGTGGGCTTTGGACACGTTGAGGTTACTGTATTTGCAGAGATTTTAT
>JBGQGU010000285.1:0-4837 GCA_041497655.1 Gammaproteobacteria bacterium | reverse complement strand
TCGCGATGACGCTAAATAGTCTTTTCATGTTCGTTTCCTTTTCTCTGATTGGATCGGTTCCCGGTCGAGACCTCATTGGAACAAAAGGCAGACGCTTCTTGAGGCGCTTCGTTCGACAAATGATCCTACTCCCTCCCGGCGCTGTCCGGAACGGGCTCAGAGCGAATTATCCTCTTCGATCTTCAATGCCGGCTTCCTCCCCAGGAGGGGGGCGATGACTTTATAGGCCAGAAATGCGGCCGCCAAAGCCAGCAGCGCCATGGACAGCGGCCGGTCCACCAAAAGCGATACGTCTCCCTGGAACATCAACAGCGTCTGACGAAGACTGTTTTCCGTTGTCGGACCCAACACGATTCCGATGATGAATGGGGCCATCGGATATTTCCATTTGCGCAGGAAACATCCAACCACGCCTGCGGCGATCATCACCCACACGTCAAAGAGAGAATTTCTCACGCTGTAGATGCCGACCAGGCAGATCAGGCTGATGATGGGAAACAGGATCTGAGGACGGATCACCGCAATCCTGGCGAAAGCCCCCACCAGCGGCAGGTTGAGGACCAGGAGCATGAGATTGCCGATATACATGGCGGCAATGAACGTCCAGAAGACGTCCGGGTTGGTCACGAACAGCATGGGGCCCGGCTCCACATTGTGCATCCGGAGCCCCGCCAGCATGATGGCGCTCGGCGCCGCAAACGGGATCCCCAGGGTGAGCAGGGGGATCATCGAACCCATCACCGCGCTGTTGTTGGCGGACTCCGGGGCGACAACGCCTTCCACCGCTCCGTGCCCGAATCGCTCGGGGGTCCTGGATATTCTTTTTTCAAAAGCATACGCGACAAACGTGGAAATCACCGTGCTGGGTCCCGGCAATAACCCCATGAAAAACCCCAATACCGAGCCCCGCAGCATCGGACCGACGGAGCGCTTCATTTCGACCTTGTTGGGATAGAGCTCTTTCAGGCGGACTTTGCGGACCACCGGTTCCACGTATTTTTGAATGGCGATGCTCAATATTTCAGAGATGCCAAAAAGACCCACGGCGATCGGCAGGAAATCGATGCCCAGCATCAGCTTTTCCGAACCAAAGGTGAAACGCGGATAGCTATCCATGGGATTGATGCCGATGGTGCTGAGAAAAAGTCCCAGGGCGATCATCAACGCCCCCTTGAGCGGGGCCTCGGCAGAGAGACTGGATAACAGGACAAAAGCCAGGATCATGAAGCAAAGGAATTCGGGCGGACCGAAGGAGAGGGCGGCATTCCCCAGGGCCGGCGCAAAGAACTGCAGCCCCAGAATCCCGATCGTGCCCGCGACGAAGGAACCTATCGCCACCAGTGCCAGGGCCGCGCCTGCCCGGCCGTTCTTGCACATCTCGTAGCCGTCGATGCACGTCACCACGCTCGCTGCTTCTCCCGGGATGTTGACCAGAATCGAGGTGGTCGACCCGCCATACATGGCTCCGTACCACACACCGGTCATCATGATCAAACCGGTCGTCGGCCCATACGGCAAGGTGAAGGGCAACATCAATACCATGGTCGCCGTCGGCCCCAAGCCCGGCAGAACGCCGACGAGGGTGCCTACCAAAGCCCCTATGAAACAGGCAACGAGATTGACCGTGGTGAGGGAATTGATGAATCCGCTATAGAGAAGACTGAACCCCTCCATGTTCCCTGCTCCTTATTCCAGTATCCCTCGCGGCAAGTCGACATACAGCCAGTAGTCGAAGAGCACATAAATGGACAGAGCCGTCCCGGCGGACACGGCCAGCGGCTTCCACCACCCCTCGAGTTTCATGATCTTGCAAAAGGCATACGTGGCGAGCAGGGTCACGACGACATAACCCAAGAGCGGCATCGCAGCGATCCAGAGACAGAATGTCAGAGTCATGAGGACGAGCGTCCTGGCGCCCTCTTTGTCGAGCACGGGTTTACTGGTCCCGGACCTCAATTCGGATATGAGGATGAAAAGAGAGAAAACGGCAATCGCCGCGCCGATGAAGAAGGGATACAACCCCGGCCCAGGCTGCCTCAGGCTCCCAAAGCCGTACCCCCAGGATATGACGCTGATGGCTGAACCCAGAACGAGCAGAAGAAAAACAAAAAATGCTTCGAGTTTGAATGCAGGCGCCTTCTCCATGCCGGCTCCTTTTGGTTCTGCTGCAACAACCTGCTGCGCGCGACGCGCGCGAGAACCCTTAGCGGTGAAGCCTTTATTTTCCTTCGCGGCCTTGCTGTCTTGGCGGTGAGGCTTTGCGTCACCACTAATAGGTTATCCTAGTCCATCGTCGAGGGAGGCGCACATGGACCAGTCAGCCAGGATCGAGTATTCCGTCGTCGAGGGTTGGGAGCAGCTGCCCAAGGGCTACGCGCACCGGGACGTCGCGGGAGTGGCCGTTGACGGCGAGGACCGCGTATACCTGATCTGCCGCGGGGACCATCCCGTCCTGGTGTACGACCGGAAGGGCAAGTTTCTGCGCTCGTGGGGCGAGGGCGATTTCACGTATCGCACTCACGGCATCTACGTGGCCCCCAACGGCACGCTCTTCTGCACGGACGACGGCAATCACACCGTCCGCCAGTTCACGCCCGAGGGCAGGGTGCTCATGACGCTCGGGGTCATGAACACGCCGTCGGACACGGGTTACGACGGCAAGGACTACATGACCGTGACGCGCGGAGCCGGTCCGTTCAACCGCCCCACCAACATCGCGGTCGGCCCCAAGGGCGATCTCTACGTTTCCGACGGATACGGCAACTGCCGCGTTCACCAGTTTTCTCCCACCGGCCGGTTGAAGCGCTCGTGGGGATCGCCGGGCCGCGGCCCCGGCCAGTTCTACCTTCCCCACGGCATCGCCGTGGCCTCCGACGGACGCGTCTTCGTCTGCGACCGGGAAAGCGACCGCATCCAGATTTTCAGTCCGGACGGCGAGTACCTGAGCGAGTGGACGGACACCCAACGGCCCACTCACCTGGTGTTCGACCCCCGGGGCCGCGCGTACGTGACCGAGCTCGCGTGGCACGAGGGCGACACTTCCCGCAGCCTCGGTCCCATCACGAAGTTGCGCCACGCCCGGATGAGCATCTTCGACAAGGACGGCCGGGTCCTGGCCCGCTGGGGGACGCCCGTCGCCACGGCGTCCGGGAGTTTCGCCGCCCCTCACGGTCTCGCGCTCGACTCCCGGGGCGATCTCTACGTGAGCGAGGTCACGTGGACCTTCGCGGTCAGCCGCGGCCGGGCGCCCGCGGACTGCCACACGTTCCAAAAGTTCTCACTCCAGACCAAGGGGTGACGAGTGACGAGTGACGAGTGATGAGGCGGGAGTGTCGAGGAATGAGTGTCGAGGGACGAGGGGCGAGAATGTATTAGGGCGTATTTCCCTCGAGACTATTCACTCGACGCCCAACACTCGACACTCGACACTCGTCACTCACGACTCACGCTGTTCCTGCTGGGTGGCGGGACCTCTTAGCCCGGCAGGAAATTGGGAACGCCCAGCTGCAACAGCAGCCCGAGCTCGTCGCCGAAGCACCAGCTTTCCTTCAACTTGCCGCCGGCGAAGCGCGCGATCTCGACCGCGGGCACGCCCACGCGCTTGCCGGTCGCGGGCAGGCCGTAGAGATTTCCCGTGTGGGTGCCCCATACATAAAACCGCATCCAGGCCTGGTCGCCCTCGGCGGCGAGGCGGTCTATCCGGTCCTGCCGGTCCGAAAGCGCGGATCGCAGGGTCTCTCCGCTGACGCCGCGGGCGACGCCGTAATCGTGCAGGTGCTGGAAGGCTTCGCGCCGCCGCCGGTAATCCGGGCTGCGGTCCGCCAGGGTGGGGGCGGATGACCTGGAGCGGGCCGCGATCACCTTGTGGCGGTCGAGCTGGGAGAGCGGCGTTTTCGCCGAGAGCCGCTGCGCGAGCGCATCGCCGCTCTCGCCCAGGTCGGGCACCGGCGGCGCGATGATGCGCCCGTCCTTGCGCACCGGCATTCTCGCACCGAGCTGCCGCAGCAATTCCGCTTCGTCCATCATGAACCAGCCTTCGACCATCTGGCCGTTCACGATCCGCAGCAGCGCCATCTCGTAGACGTCCACTTTCCTGCCCGTGGGTGCGATGCCGAAGAGATTGCCGGTGTGCGTGGCGGTGAGGCGGAACAGCAGGCCCACCGTGTCGCCCTCGGCGGCGACGTGCTCGATGATGTCCACGCGGTCGGGGAACGCGGTGCGCAGATACATGCCGGGCTCCGGCCACCCCTCGCCGCGCGCGTTGCTTGCCAGGTGGAAATTCCCGCCGCGTATCCGGTTGTAGTGGGGCGCCAGCACTTCCTTCTCGACCTGCGGCATGTCCTTCGTGCCCTGCGACTTCTTGAAGCGCAGCGCCACGGCCTTGTTGCGCTCGAGCTCGGGGTTTTTGCCGGTGTTGCCCATGGTTCGCTTACTCGGTGACGAGTGACGGGTGACGAGATACGGGTGACTGGTGAGTCGGCAGTTGGCAGCAATTCCAAACTTCCTGCTGCAAACTGCCCACTGCAAACTTATCTTCCCTCATCCTTCGTTCTTGTGTCCCCCGTCAGTCGATACTCGTCAGTCGCCACTAGAGCTTGATAGGCAGCGATCGCACCCGCTTCCCGGTGGCGGCAAATACGGCGTTCGCCACCGCGGGCGCGATGACCGGCGTCGCCGGTTCACCCACGCCGCTCGGCTTCTCGTCCGACGGCACGATGTGCACCTCGACCCGCGGCATCTCGTTCATGCGCAGCGGCGCGTAGTCGTGGAAGTTCGACTGCTCGACCACGCCGTCCTTGAGCGTGATCGCGCCGTGCAGCGCCGCCGTCAGCCCGTA
>JBGQGU010000284.1:0-4843 GCA_041497655.1 Gammaproteobacteria bacterium | reverse complement strand
TCCGGAACAGCTCCGACATGAGATGGATCTGGCTGCCCTGGCCGACGGAGGCGTAGTTGAGCTTCCCGGGATTTGCCCGCGCGTACGTCACCAGCTCGGAAACCGACTTCACGGGGAGCGAGGGGCTCGCCATCAGCACGTAGGATTGCGAGCTCAGCTGCGTGATCGGGACGAAATCGCGGAAGAGGTCGTACGGCACCTTGAAGAGGAGGGGGCGTATCACCTGGCTCGCGCTGATCAGCAGGATCGTATAGCCGTCGGGCGCGGCGCGGCTGGCGAGCTCCACGGCGATCGCGCCGCTCGCACCGGCGCGGTTGTCCACGACGAAGGTCTGCCCGAGGTTGTCGGTCAGCTTCTGCCCGACGGCGCGCCCGATCGTGTCCGGGCCGCCCCCGGCCGCGATGGGTATGATGAGCCGGATCGGTTTGGTCGGATATTGCTGTGCTTGCACTGGCGATGACGTGGCTGCCAGTGCCGCGCACAGCAATATGAACGCGGAATGATGAATGAAGTGTAGAGGTCGAATCACGATTCACGAACCACGGGGTCACTCGCCCTTGATACCCGCCTCCTTGATCACCCGGGCCCACTTCCCGGACTCGGCCTTGATGTGGGCGGCGAATTCCTGCGGCGTGCTGTCCACGGGGTCGGCGCCGTCCGCGGCGAAGCGCTTCATCACGTCCGGCTGCTGGAGAACCAGTACGACATCCTTGTGCAGGCGCTCGATGATCGGGCGCGGGGTTTTTGCCGGCGCGAGCAGGCCGTACCAGTTGGTCACCGCGTATCCCTTTACGCCCGCTTCCGCAATCGTCGGGAACTCGGGCGAGGACTTCGACCGCTGCGGGCCGGTGACGGCGATGCCGCGCAGCCGGCCGGCGCGCACGTGCGGCTGGGCGGATACGATGCTGGCCAACGCGATCTGGGTGCTGCCCGCGATGAGGTCCGGGTAGGCCGCGCCCATGCCTTTGTAGGGCACGTGGGTCATCCGCGTCCCGGTCTGCACACGCAGCAACTCGGTCGCCAGATGGATGATGCTGCCCTGGCCCGCCGAGGCGTAGTTGAGCTTGCCGGGATTGGCTTTGGCGTAGGCCACGAGTTCCTGGACGGTCTTCGCGGGTAGCGAGGGATGGGCGACGAGCAGGTAGGGCTGGGCGCTCACCTGCGAGATCGGGGCGAAATCGCGGACCATCTCATAGCGTGCCGAATAGAGCAGCGGGCGTATCACCGAGGTCGCGCTCATCATGATGAGCGTATAGCCGTCCGGCGCTGCGGCCGCGACCAGCTCCGCCCCGATCGTGCCGCCGCCCCCGCCGCGGTTGTCCACCACGATGGTCTGGCCGAGGCTGTCGGTGAGCTTCGCGCCGACGCCGCGCGCGATGGTGTCCATCGCGCCCCCGGCGGCGAGCGGCACGATCAGCCGGATCGGACGGGTGGGATATTGCTGTGCTTGCGCTGGCGACAATACAGATGCCAGCGCTGCGCACAGCAATATGAATGCGGAATGATGAATGATGAATGATGAACGGTTCATGAGCTCAGCTGGAAGTCTAACCGAAACACGAAACACGACTCAGGACGGTCTGAACAACTCCCCGTTCGTCACTCCGGCGAAAGCCGGAGTCCAGTGAAATCAATGGTCCTCTGGATCCCGACTTTCGCCGGGATGACTTATGCAGAGGTTCCCTCATGCCGTTCGCTGCATGAGCCGCGCCAGTTCCGCGGCGTCCTTGAGCTTTTCCAGCCCCAGCATCGCGTCGCGCAGCTTGGCGACCTTCACCTTTGGCAAGGCCTTGGAAGCGAGCTTCTCGTACTTCTCGACGATCTCGGCGTCGGAGGCAAATTTCTTCTCGCTTCCACGCGCGGCCTCCACCGTGCGCTTGAGCACGGTTCCGTCCTTGAGGTGGGCTTCGACGTGCACGAGGTGCCGGAACTTTGCGCCCTTGGCGGTGATTTCCGGGTCATGGACGACTTCCACCTTGTCGGCAAGGGCCATGCGAGCGGGGTCCGCCACCTTGTCCTCGGTGAACTGGTCCACGAAGCAGTCGCCGTCGAGGAGCCAGGTGGCGACGCAGTAGGGGAGGTTGAGCTGGGCCGAGGTCAGCCCGTGCGGCACGTATTTCCAGCCGACGTGATTCACGGTCACCCGTGAGCCGTGAATCACGATCTTTTTTACATCTCTGGGGCCAAACGAGCGTTCGCGCTGCATGTCGCGGATCGCGTCGAGCGTGGTGTGGTTGGTGCCGACGCACGCGTAGAACTTGAGCGCGACTCCCATCGTTTGCCAGGTCTCGCCCAGGCCCGCGGTGAGCTCCTTCAGGTTGAAATGATCCTTCGACTGCGAGAGCGTGGTGCAGAATCCCCCGTATTCGCTCTCCAGCACGTTGACGATGCCAGTGAAGCCGGCCTCCGCGAGCAGCGCGCCGTAGAGCCCGCTCTGTGAGGAACGCCCGGCATGCATGCGCTTGACCATCGCGCCGAACTGTGCCGCCATCAACCCAGCAGCCTGGGTTCCCGCGATACCGAGCGCGTGCACCGTTTCCCCCGCATCGAGCTTGAGCCCGCGCGCGGCGCCTGCGGCGGCGGAGAACACGCCCAGCGTGGCGCCCGAATGCCAGCCCGAGGCGATATGCTCGGGCCCCATGCACAGGCCCACCCGTGGTCCGATCTCGTAACCGGCGACCGCCGCGGTAAGGAATTCCCTGCCGCTCATGCCGCGCCGCAGCTCGGCAATGGGTATGAGGGCCGGGAGCACTACTGCCCCCACGTGAAGCACGCCGGCGCGATGCACGTCGTCGAGCTCGAAGCCCTGCACGGCGGTGCCGTTGGCGAGAGCCGCATGCGGGGCGGAGAGCTTCTTGTTCGTCCCCCAGACGCCGCACTCGCGCGTCGAGTCCACCTTGGCCAGTGAATCCTGCAGGATGCGGCACCACTCGAGGTCGGCGCCGTAGAGCGCGCAGCCGAGCGAGTCGAGCATCAGCAGCTTGATACGCTGTCGGACTTCCGCGGGGATCGCCTCGTAGGTGAGGCCGGAGACGAACTCCGCGATGCCGCGGGTGTAGGGGTTGTCGCTCGTCGCTTCGTGTCCCATTCTCTAAACCCTGCTGAAAACCCAATCAGCCACGGAATCACACGGAAGGGCACGGAAATTGAATAACCGCAGTGCGAATTATCTTCGGTTTCCTGAGGTTCATTCCGTGTGTTTCTGTGTGTTTCCGTGGCTAAATCCTGCTCTTCGCGGCGTTGGCGGCGCTGGTGCCGGCGAGGCGGCCGAACACCGCTCCCGACACCAGCCCCGTGCCGCTCGGATAGTTGAAGTAGAAGAGGCCCCCGACCATCTCGCCCGCCGTGTAGAGGCCCGGAATCGGGTGGAAATGGACGTCGAGGACCTGGCCGGTCTCCTTGTCGATGCGCAGCCCCCCGAAGGTGAAGGTGATGCCGCAGGTCGTCGCGTAGGCGTCGAACGGCGGAGTGTCGAGCGGCTGCGCCCAGTTCGACTTGGGCGGCTCGATCCCCACCGTGCGCTTGCCGTCCTTGATCGTGTGGTCGAATGCCGCGCTCCCCTGGACCGCGGCATTATATTCACGAACGGTCTTGAGAAACTGTGGGCCGTCGACGCCTTCCAGCTTGGTCGCAAGTTCCTCCAGCGTGTTGGCGGTCGCCTTGGTCACGAACTTGATGCGGTACTCGGAACGCAGCAGGTGCTTGACCTTGGAATCGAACACTTGCCACGCGAACTGGCCGGGCTGCTTCAGCACCTCGCCCCCGTACTGGGCGTAGGTGAAGGAGTGAAAGTCGAGCCCCTCGTCCACGAAGCGCCGGCCCTCGGCGTTGATCAGCAGCCCGAAGATGTAGCTGTGCTTCTGGAACTGGTCGCCGACGTTGACGTCGCCGAACTCCGGCGCATAACGGTCCCAGCCGGTCGCGTGACAGCCCGACCAGTTGCCGTAGGGCGCCGCGCCGATGTCGAGCGCCATCCTGAGACCGTCGCCGACGTTGAAACGGGTGCCGCGCACCTTGGCGAGTTCCCAGCCCGGACCGAGGTAGCGCGTGCGCCACTCGGGATTCGCCTCAAAGCCGCCGCACGCGAGCACCACGGATTTGGCGCGAAACTCGGTCGCTTTTCCGCGGTGCCGGGCGCGTACGCCCGAAACGCGCTCGCCGTCATAGAGGAGCGAGCTCACGCGCGTCTCGTAGAAGACCTCGATCCCCGCCTTCTTTGCTGCAGCATCGAGATGTTGCACGAGGCCCGCGCCGCCGCCCGAAGCCTCGATCGGCATGCGCCCGAAGAACACGCGCTTGGCCCCGACCAGTCCCGATTGGCGGCCGAAATTTAAATTAAAGCGCACGCCTTTCGAGCGCAACCACGCCAGCGTGTCGAGGCTGCGGTTGACGAGCAGTTCCGATAGATCGGGATCGGTGCGGTAGCTCGTCAGCCGGTAGAGATCGTCGAGATATTCCTCGCGCGTATTGGTGCCGAAATCGCTGGTTGCGATCTCATCGTCGGTGATGTCGGTCAGGCGCTTGAGTTCGTCCACCGTCCCGTACGCGAACCGCATCACGCCGCCGGCGAAGCGGCTGTTGCCGCCGGATTCGTCTTCGGTGGCCGCTTCCAGCATGGCGACGCTCACGCGAAGCTCTCGCGCCGACAGCGCCGCGCACAGCGCCGCGTTGCCCTTTCCCACCACGACTACATCGTAGTCGTATCCCTGCCGCGCTTCAGTCACGGACTAGCCCTCATCCCTCATAAATCTCAAACTCCAAATCCCAAACTCCAAATCACAAACAAAACTCAAATTCCAAACTCTAAACGTTTGGTGCTTAGTGCTTGAGATTTGGTGCTTGT
>JBGQGU010000283.1:0-4845 GCA_041497655.1 Gammaproteobacteria bacterium | reverse complement strand
CTGACGCGGGAGGGCGAAAGCCCCTAGATAGTTGGCAGTTGGCAGTCGTCACATGACAGCCGTCAGTTTACAGTTGGCAGTTGACAGCAACCCAAACCGCCTACTGCAAACTGCCCACTGCCCACCGCAAACTCGTTATTGGCAGTTGGCAGCCGTCAGCCGTCAGTTGGCAGCGCTGCAAACTGCAAACTGCCCACTGCAAACTTCCTTCTTCCCGCTGCAAACTGCAAACTGCCCACTGCCAACTTTCTTGTCAGGGCAGCTTGCCGGCGGCGACCATGCGCTGGAACAAAGTGTACTTGCTGAGCCAGATCACGACGTCGTCGAACTCGTTGGCAGAATCGGCGGCGGAGGCGGGTTTGTAGATCGGGCGGCTCGTGTAGGTGGCTCCGCCGGTATTGTCCAGCTCGTCTACGCTCGTTGCAGCGACGTTGGCAGTTCCCGTGCTGGCGTTGATCGCGCTGCGGCCGTTCTTGCCGTGGGAGAGGATCACAGCCACCGCGGCTTCCCCCGTTGTATTGGACGTGAGCCGCGTCGTGCAAGCCGCCGACGTGCACACCCCGACATCGGCTCCGGAACTGAGATTGAAGAGGGTGGAACGATTGGTGAACTCCTGGTCGACCACGTAGCGAAAGCGATTGCCCCAGGGGTCCGAGGCGCCGAGGCCGAGCGTCACCCACGGCACGTTGCCGATCCACTTGCGTACGTCGGGAGGCCCCGTACCGCCGGACGAGGTGCCAATGCAATTTCCACCCGAAAAGTCTTCGACACCGTCGTTGGCTGTGTCGTTGGCGGTGCCGGCGCCACCCGAAGTCCGGTCGGGGCACGGCAGGTAGCCTTTGGCGACGGCGTGGCCGATCAGCGCCTCCTTGATGTCTTCCAGCGTATTCTGCGTCTCGCTCACCTGGCGCTGCTCGACCTGGGTGGTGAGCGGAACCAGGATGCTGGCCAGCAAAATGGTGATGATGAATAGTGCGATCGCGATCTCGATCAGAGTGAAGCCGCGAGGAATTTGCCGCACTCTGGTGCGGCAAATTCCTGACACGAGACTTTTCGGCAAACCGGGGGAAATCCCAGCCAAATAGCTCCTCGTGGAGCTGTGCTGGAGATGAGGCAGAGTCGAATTCATGTCCCGGTGGCCCTTAATTCTTTTCTTCGAGGTTCGTTGAGGATTTTGCCGGACTCAATTCCGAAAAATTCCTAAGGGATGGTGTAGAGCCGGTCGCGGGCATACGCCGTTGACGCGGGAGTGACATAGCGGTCGTCACTGAGATCGTTGTTTGCCCCGTCGTCGAGATAAGTCGCCCATTGAGGCTGGTCGCAGATCCCGGACCCTAATCCGTTAAGGGGGGGCCGTGAGGCGCCCGCAGGCCCGGTCATGATGATCACGGCCTGCGTGCCCCAGACGCCGTTGACACTAAGGCTAGTCTGCCCGACTTCACACATGGTGCAGCCCACAGGATCTTCCAGGAAGTTTCTCCCTACCGCGTAGTGGATGACCCAACCCCAGTTGAAAAGGGTGGCCCCTTGGTTGGTGAACCAATTGGGCAGGATGGGCGTAGCCGGGGTGCCGGTATTCCAGTTCACGGGAGAAGCTGTAAAAGACGGGAAACGGCCACGATTGTCGCCATAGTCACTGCCTCCGTTGGAGCAATCGACCCAAGGATAGACCCCTGCTCCACCGTTATATCCCTGCAATCCGGTTGCCGTTTTGTAAGCCTTCAGGATATTTATCACTTCGCGCGCGACGCGCTGCTCCACTACCGGCATCAGGTCGGCCGTGGTGATCGCCATTACCTTATCGTTGAAGGTGCCCGAGCTCAGCGCCGATATGAAGGGCCCGTTAGTGGTGGAATTGTTGACGGTCGCGGCGGTTTCCAGGTAGTTCGCGGCGCACAGATTGCGCGCGATGGTGGTCCCCGTCGTCGGGCACAGCGCGGTCGACACGGAATCCCGGTTCTGCGTCCCAAGCGCCATGCCAGGCGCGAATAGGACGGCTATCGCCTGGTTGGTGATCGCGCTCGCCGTACTGTCCTGATAGACCGTGATGTTGCCCTTGGTGTCGCTGTGGATAGGGTCGTTGTTAACGGTCCAGATCCGGAATGGGCCCGCGATCGCATACCAGAGAGTTTCGCCCGCGCCGTCCTTCGGCTCCGGTATCCCCAGCGTCTTCCACGGCACGCGCCCGATTGCTCCCGCCACGCAGGTGCCGTCTTCAGAGCCATCGTTATTCATGTCCGGACAGGGAAGCTCCCCGGGACGCGCGTTCGGGAGAGGACCCGACGGGGTACGTTGCACCGACCAGCCGATCAACGCGCGCTTGACGTCGGCGAACGCTGCCGCCGTCGCCTGGTCACGCTGGAGGGCGGCCGAGGTGGAACCGATCATGCCATAAACGAGCAGCGCAGCCACCAATCCGATCAGCATCACCACCAGGAGCATCGCCTGCCCGCGCTGGGAATGACTGCGCGAAGCGCGTGCGCAACGTGAACCGAAAGGCATCAGTGTCACTGTGTCGCGGGAGCCGCGGGGCCTGGCGCGGCGCCGGGCCGGGCGCTTGCCGTTTCCACGAGCGCTCGCGAAACGGCGTCTTCCAGGCGCTGAGTCTCGCGCGCCTCGCGTTCCCGCTGGGCGGTGCTGTCGGGCGCAGCGGGCTTGGCAGTCTTGGCCTCTGCCGCCGGCTTCGCCGCGGGCGTGGCCGCGGGCTTGGGCTCGGGTCTGGAAGCTTCGAGCTTGCGTGAATTTGCTTCCTCGACGGCGCCCGATAGCAACTCGACACTCTGTCCAGGCTTGAGGATGACGCTGCGGCCGGACTGGGGTACCTGCAGCGTGACGCTGCCGTCGGGCCGCACCCCCCCGACAATGGCGGCGGCCCCCGCCGATTCCCGGTCGTTGACAGGCTGGTTGTTGATCCAGACGGTGGTGTTGCCGTCGCTCCGGCGCAGCACGCCGCTGTAGGTGATGGTCTGCGGCACGGGCGCGGCTTCCTGCTCGGTCTTCTCGGTGGCGAGCGTGGCCCGCGCCCGCTGGCTGCGCGCGACATCCAGCGACGCGCGCTGCGCGGGCGTGAAGAACAGCCGCCCGAGCCGCTCCTGGGCCGGCGCCGGTACGGACGTGGCCGCAGCGGCCAGCGCGCAGCAGAACAGGATTGATAGCCTCAAAATCATCTCGTCACTCATCACTCATCACTCATCACTCAGCACTCAGCACTCAGCACTCAGCACTCAGCACTCAGCACCCGTCACGGTTTTTTCTGCTCCCCACTCGCGCCGACCCTGACGGTGATCCACGACAGGTCGCATTCCGCATTGACATTCGGCTGGAAGCGGATCACGCCGCGGGTGTCGATGCGCCGCATCAGGCACTGGTCGACCGCAAAAATCCCTGCGCCCTGGCGCGCGAGCGAATCAAGGAATCGATCGAGGTCCCCCTCATGCAGCAGGCGGAAGCGGACCCGCATGACCGATTGGTTGAGCGCGAGCGGCTCGGGACTGAATTCGGCGGCGTAAGCGTAGGGCCTTTGTGCCCCGATCTGGTAGTCCACCCCGAACAGGTCCGCCTGCTGGTTGGCAAGCCGCAGCCCGTCGAGCCAGTTGATGCGCTGCTCATCGCCTACGAATCCGGTGCGCTCCAGCTGGCGGAAGCCTTCGAGATAGCGCACGATGATGTCCTTCTCATCGCCCGATTTCTGCAGACGGGTCCGCGCGTCCTTGAGCTGGACCTGCTGCTGCGCGAGCTGCTGGCGCGCCGCGATCATCAGGCGGCCGGAATAGTAGACGGACAGTGCGCCGAGCAGCGCCACGCCCGCGACCACGAGCAGCGGATTTCTCAATGCCTGGAGGTCGGCCTGGTTCATTTCGGGGGCTTGAGGACCAGCAGCAGTTTGAATTCCGCCGTGCCACCCTGCTCGGGGTTATCGAGCGTGTTGCCCGAGAGTGACAGCGCGGGATTGACGTTGAGCGGCAGCTTCACCACCCTTACTTCGGACACCTCCGGATCCTCGGCAAGGCGGCCGGCGAAGCCATGGATGGTGACGATGGCGCTGCGGTAGTCGCCGCGGAAAGGCCGGACTTCGCCATCGATGAGCGCGCTTTCCTTGCGCTGCCCGGCCGGCCCGCTCGGTGCCCGGGCGGATGGCGCGGCCTCGCGGGCGCCCGCGCCCTCGGCCTCGATTTCCGTGACGCCGTACTTCCAGCCGAACTCCTTGATGACTATGGCGGGACTCCCTTCCAGCGCCCGGCCCAGGAGCGTCATCACTTTCTGCGGAGAGTGGGCGGTAGCGCGCAGCCTCTGCGCGATCTCGACCGTTTTCTTCAGGTTCTCGGCGGAGGTCGGCGCCTGCGGAAACTGGCGCGTGATCTCCTGGTATTGGGAGGATAGAAGCGCCGTCTGGCGCGCGGCGTCTTCCGTGTCTCCGCTGAGCATCACCGTGTGGTAAAGGTTGGTGCCGGTCCAGGCTGCGGCCGCGACGGCGATCGCGCCGCACGCTGCATAGATGGCGCGGCGCGCCTGAAAGCGCTGGTAGCCCACCATCGTGCTCGCCGGCGCGAGGTTGCTGAGCGGCGCCTTCAATCCGAGCAGGTGCAGGTAGATCGCGTACGGCGAGGCTTCAAGCAGCTCATCGTTGATACCGAGGTGGCCGGCGAGCTCGCCGCGGCCGAGGCGCACGCATTCCAGGCTCGGGTTGTCGCGCGCGATGCCTGCCTCCTCCTCCTGCAGCTCATCGCCGCGGTCGATCAGCAGCACCGTGAGATGCTCGTCGAGCGTCATGGTGCGCAGCGCGTGCAGGTAGAGCCGGGTGTTGGAGATCTCCTCGGTGAAGTAGCGGGTGCGGCTCTCCGGCCT
>JBGQGU010000282.1:0-4854 GCA_041497655.1 Gammaproteobacteria bacterium | reverse complement strand
TGAAGGAGCTGATCGCGCTCGCGCGGGCGCGGCCCGGCGAGCTGAACTACGGCTCGGGCGGAGTGGGCACCACGCCGCATCTGTCGGGCGAGCTGCTGGCCACGATGGCCCGGCTCAAGCTGGTGCACGTGCCGTACAAGGGGGAGGCGCCGGCGATCATCGACGTCATCGCCGGCCATCTGCCGATGATGTTCTCGAACGTGACCGCATCGATGGCGTTCGTGCAGGCCGGCAAGCTCCGGGCGCTCGCCGTGACGGGTTCCGCACGTACGCCCGCTGTCCCCGGCATGCCCACGATGGGAGAATCGGGCCTGCCCGGTTTCGAGGTGGTGGGGTTCTTCGGGGTGCTGGCGCCGGCCGGCACGCCCCGCGAGATCGTGGCGCGACTGAACAGCGAGATCGCGAAGGTCCTCGCCCGGCCCGACATCAAGGAGCGGTTCGCGTCCCAGGCGCTGGAACCCGCGAACCGGAGCCCCGAGCAGTTCAACGAATACCTCAGGTCCGAGGCGGTCAAGTGGGGGAAGCTGATCCGGGAGGCGGGAATCAGGTGACGAGGTAGCGAAATCCCCCCGACATATTCATGTCTCCCCCCTTTGACAAAGGGGGGGCAGGGGGGATTTGGTGACGCAGTTTAGATGGGGCCGGGTTCACTTCTTGACGTCCATGCAATGTGAACCCGGCCCCATTTGATCCGCCTGTGCGTTCAGCGTTTGGGCGTAATTTTCCCAGCGAAGGACTGCGCAATGATCTTGCCGTCCCGCACGACGAACGTGTCAGTTGCCAGCTCGTAGACATTGTCGGCCGTTTCCGCCGCCCACAGGATGTAGGCATAGTCGCCCTCGACCGACTGCAGCTTCATGCTGAACGTGGCCCCAGGTTTTCCAAACTCCGCAAGCAGCTGCTCGAATAGCGGCCTGATCGAGTCGACTCCCTTGAGCGGTCCGTTCGGCGTAAATAACACAGCACCCCGTGCGTAGTCAGAGAGAATGCCCTTGAGGTCGCCCTCGCCAAAAGACTTCAAGTGGTTATCCAGCACGTCCTTCGTCGCACGCATTTTCTGGTTGTCCTTCACTTCCGCTCGATCACGACTTCGAGGTACTCGCTCGGCACGACCAACGAAGCGGGTCCTGCGGTGTTGCATCGGTTGAGCAGCGCCGTAATGTCTTTCGCAAGCGCGTCCTGCTTGGCGGGATCCAGCGCCGCGAACGCTTTGTGCGTCGGCCCATAGACGTCGCGGAAAATCTGTAGCCAGTGCGCCGCCGAGCGATAGCGGAAGTTGAAATGTCTGCGCACGGCGCGAATGTCCGCGGCTTGAGCGCCAAACAGCTCGGCAATATGCGGCTCGGTGCCCCACAGTGCAGGCGATTTCAGGCCCGCTGGCGCCGGAATGTAGGTGCCGATGACCCTGAACAATTGTCCGATAAAGCCTTCGGGGGTCCAGTTCGCCAGTCCGATGCGGCCACCGGCGCGCACCACACGCAGCATCTCGCGCGCGGGCTGCGTGTGATCCGGAGTGAACATCGCGCCGAACGTCGATAGCACGGCGTCAAAGCTGCCATCCTCGAACGGCAAGTCTTCGGCATCGGCAATCTGGAAGTTCACCTGGAATCCTTCGGCTGCGGCGCGAGCGCGACCTTTGTCGAGCAGCGCCGGCACGTAATCGGTCGAAGTGACCTCGGCAAAGCGGCGGGCAGCGGCGAGCGTTGCATTGCCGTTGCCGGCTGCGACATCGAGCACACGCTCACCGGCACGGATATCGGCCGCCTCGGCCAGGGATTCACCGACGATTTGCAGCGTAACGCCGATGACGGCGTAATCGCCGCTGGCCCACGTCGCCTGCTGGCGTTGCTTGATAGCCGCGTAGTCCGGCGCGGCGGGAATGGATTCCTTTTTCTTCGAAGGCGCGCTTACAGCAAGGGTAGTCATGCTTCATTCTCCTTAATAGTTGATTGCGTCATAAGTAATGGGGTTCCGGGGCATCCGGCCCGGACCGCCGTATCCGCGAGCGCCGTTCCCGCACGCTCGTTTCGTGAGCGGCAGTATCGCGGGACCCTGGCGGGGCGTGTTGATCGAACGTCCGGCGTTTTTGCGCGAGACGCCGGAGTTGCCGATAATGCCCGTCATGGACGCCCTTTCCGACGCGCTGCGCGTGCTGCGCCTGACCGGCGCCGTGTTCCTCGACGCGGAATTCACCGCGCCGTGGTGCGTCGTGTCCCACGGCGGTAGCGTCCCCGGCTCACCGTTGTTGTCCGGCGGACCGAACATCGTGTTTTTTCACGTGCTCACCGAGGGGCGCTGCAAGGCGCGGCTGACGGGGGGCGGAGCGACGCTGGAGCTCACGGCGGGCGACCTGCTCATGCTGCCGCGCGACGACGATCACCTGCTCGGCAGCGACCTGCACCTCGCTCCGACGCCGTCCGAAATCCTGGTGCTGCCCGCCGCGGACGGCGAGTTGATGCGCATCGAGCACGGCGGCGGCGGCGAGAAGACCCGTTTCGTCTGCGGCTTTCTCAGCTGCGACGAGCGGCTGTGCGGGCCGATGCTGGAATCGCTGCCGCGGATCCTGCGGGTGCCGCTGGGCGACGGACCCGCCACGGCGTGGCTGACGAGCTTGCTGCACGCGGGAACCCGGGAAACCTCTGCGCCCCGGCCCGGGGGAGAGACCGTGCTCGCGAAACTTTCCGAGCTCGTGTTCGTCGAGGCGATGCGCCGCTATATCGAGCTGCTGCCGGAGCAGCAGAGGGGGTGGCTCGCCGGGCTCCGCGACCGCTACGTGGGCCGCGCGCTCGCGCTCATGCACCAGCACCCCGGCCGCGACTGGAAGGTGGACGAGCTGTCCGGAAGCGTCGGCCTGTCGCGCTCGTCGCTGGCGCAGCGCTTCGCCGACTTCCTCGGGCAGCCGCCGATACAGTACCTGACGCGCTGGCGGCTCACCATCGCCGCGCAAAGGCTGCGCAATGAGAGCACCAGCCTCGCGCGCATTGCGTCGGCCAGTGGCTACGATTCGGAAGCGGCGTTCAACCGGGCGTTCAAGCGCGCGCTCGGCACGACGCCGGCGGCGTGGCGCCGGGGCGATGGAAATCGCGGCGTGCGCAAGAGCCGATGATGAAAACGAAATCGCCGGCCCGCAACGTGCGGCCCGCGCCGGACAAGGTCCTGGTCGACATCGCGGATTACGTTTCGAGCGGCAAGATCGGCGAGCCGGCAATGGACAGCGCGCGCCTGTGCCTGACCGATACGCTCGCCTGCGCGCTGGACGCGCTGGATCATCCCGAGTGCACCAAGCTCCTGGGCCCGGTGGTGCCGGGCACGGTCGTGCCGCACGGGGCGCGCGTGCCGGGGACGAGCTACGAGCTGGATCCGGCGACCGCGGCGTTCAGTTTCGGCTGCATGATCCGCTGGCTCGATTACAACGATACCTTCACCGCCGCGCAGGGCAGCCACCCTTCCGACAACCTCGGCGGCATACTCATGCTGGCCGATTACCTGAGCCGCCGGAGAGTTTCCGAAGGCCGCGCGCCGCTTACGATGCGCGACGTGCTCGAGAGCCTGGTCAAGGCATATGAAATCCAGGGCTGCATCGCCATCGAAAACGATTTCAGGCCGGCGGGCATCGACCATACGATACTGACGCGGGTGGCCGGCACCGCTGTCCTGACCCGCATGCTCGGAGGCACGCGCGAGGAAATCGTCAACGGCGTGTCGAACGCCTGGGTCGACGTTCCCCTCACGGTCGTGCGCCAGGCGCCGAACACCGGCTGGCGCAAGAGCTGGGCGGCGGCCGACGCGAGCTTCTCCGCGATGCGCCTGGCGCTGATGGCGGTGAAGGGGGAGATGGGCTACCCGTCGGTGCTGACCGCGAAGCATTTCGGTTTTTACGATGCAATCTTCCGCGGCAAGCCGTTCAAGTTCCAGCGGCGCTACGGGGATTACGTGATCCGGCACTCGATGTTCAAGTTCGTGACCGCGGGCATGCACGGCCAGTCGGCGGTGGAGTGCGCGCTGCGCCTGCATCCGCAGGTCAAGGACCGTCTCCCCGCGATCCGGCAGGTCGTGATCCACAGCCAGCGCGCGCTGATGGGCATCATGGACAAGAGCGGCCCGCTCTACAACCCGGCCGACCGCGATCATTGCGCGCAGTACGTGGTCGCGATCGGCCTCATCTTCGGGCGGCTCCGCGCCGGGGACTTCGAGGACCACGTCGCGGCCGACCCGCGCATCGATCAATTGCGGGAAAAGACGATCGTCGTGGAAGACAAGCGCTACAGCCGGGATTTCTACGACCCGAAGAAACGCTCGAGCGCGAACGCCGTGCAGGTCTTCTTCAAGGACGGCACGAGGACGCCCAAGGTCGAGGTGCAGTATCCGATCGGGCACCCGCGGCGCCGGGCCGAGGTTCTTCCGGTGTTGAGGGCCAAATTCGAGGCGAGCCTCGCGCGCCGGTTCGCGCGCAAGCAGTGCGACCGGATCCTCGATCTCTGCGGCGACGCGCGCAGGCTCGACCGCACGCCGGTCAACGAGTTCGTCGACCTGCTGGTCCCCTGATCATGCGCGCGGCCGGATCGCGTCTGAAAGTCGCCGCGGCGGCGCTCGCGCTGGCAGCCTCGCTTCCCGCGGCGGGCTGGAACCCCGATCAGGCGGTCGAGATCGTGGTCGGGACTTCGGCCGGGAGCGGCAGCGACACCACCGGCCGCTGGATCCAGCGCTGGATACGCGAGAAAAAGCTGGTCGAGGTTCCCGCCAACGTGCTCAACAAGCCGGGCGGAGGCGGCACGATCGCGCTGACCTATCTCAACCAGCATCCGGGCAACGGACACTACCTGATGGTGTCCTCGCCGAGCCTGCTGACTAACT
>JBGQGU010000281.1:0-4857 GCA_041497655.1 Gammaproteobacteria bacterium | reverse complement strand
GCGAATGCCAGGCCGGACACCATCGTCACGTGCAGGCCCGAGATGCTCATCAGGTGATTGACGCCGGTACGGGTGAAGGTCTGCCACTGCTCCAGCGGGATGGCGCGCTGGTCTCCGATCGCGAGTGCGGCGATAACGCCGGCGTACGGCGCTTCCGGCAGCGCGGCCTCAATTCGCGCCCGGGCCCGCTGGCGAACGCGCTCAATCCAGTATGCCGGCGCGTGCACCATCGTCGCGAGCCGCTGGTTGCCCGCTTTAAGCCGCACGTAACCCGTCGCGCGCAGATTGCGCTCAAGCAGCCACGCCTCGTAGTCGAAGCCGTAGGGATTGGCGGTGCCGCGCGGGCGCTTGAGCCGCACCGTCAACTGCCAGCGCTCCCCGGCATCGAGCATCGGGAAGGTGGCGAGCTCCCCGTCGCGTGCCGGGCTGCCCCACCACGACAGCACAATGCGTCCCGGGACGCGCGCCCCTTGCGTCAGCACGCGCTCGACGTCGAATTCGAAGCGCACTCCCCGCTCGGATTGCTGCGGCAGGCTTGACACCACGCCGATGACGGCGATATCGCGCCCCTCCCATTCCGCCGGCAGCGCGTCGGCGAGCCTTTGCTGCGCGCACCATGCGGCCCATGACAAGCCAAACGCGAGGCACGCCGCCTTGATGAGCGCCCCACGCGCCAGGCGCTGCGCCGCGCTCCCGGGCTGGACGGCCGCGGCGGCGAGTCCAACGGCGGCAAGGGCCCACGCCCAGCCGGCGTCGGGCAGCGCAGCCTGCTGCTGCAGCCACCATGCGCCCGCCACGAAACAGAGGATGTTGAGCCTCATGGGCGTCTAACGCGCGACTCGCGCGCAGGTGGACGCCCTAGGAGTTTGTCGGGACAAAGTCCGACAAACTCCTAACGCAAGGTCGCCCGCAATAACGTGGGTTAATTCAGTAGAATGTGATTGGCCGCGCGTACCGCGCGGCCAATCACGTATGCCCCGCAAGTTCCTCCGGAAATTCCTGCCGAGCCACGATTCCATCCGCAGCAACCGTCATATAGCGCGGTTGGGTCCCTGGCTGCAGCACCACAACCTGTGGCACCTGCACCGGCGATCGGTGGCTGGCGGCATTGCAGCCGGCCTGTTCGCGGGCCTCATTCCGGGCAGCAACCCAGTGCAGTTCACTGCCGGAGCGTTGCTCGCCATCGCGTTCCGCGTAAACCTGCCCATTTCCGTGCTGGTGACGCTTTATTCCAACCCGTTCACGATCGTCCCGCTCTACTACGCCGCGTTCAAGCTCGGGCAGCTGGTGCTCTTCCAGAGCGGCGGCGAATTGCCGCACCTGGCGTTCAGCCTGGAGGGCAAGGGATTCGGTGAGTGGATACCCGCCGCCCTGGAGTGGCTGGCGAGCGTCGGCAAGCCGCTGGTGGTCGGGTTGCCCCTGCTGGCGCTGCTGTTGGCGTTGATCGGTTATTTCGCGACCGACTGGACGTGGCGGCTATACGTGCGCTGCGCCTGGCGGAGCCGCCGCCGGCGCCGGCTTCGCGCCAGAGCGTCAGGGACCAAACCACGGATGAAATAGACAGGATTAACAGGATTTACAAGACTCAATCCCCCAACTGTTTTGGATTTGTTGTTGATGTAATCCTGTAAATCTTGTGAATCCTGTCCATTCTTGCTTCAGACAGCCATGAGGACGCCGGACTACTGGGCACAGGCGACGCGCGAGCTTGCGGCGCGCGACGACGTGCTGCGAGTCCTGGTCGGGCGGTTCCAGGGCCTCGCGCTCGGCAGCCGCGGCGACGCCTTCTCGACGCTCGCACGATCCATCGTCGGCCAGCAGATCTCGGTCAAGGCGGCCCAAAGCGTATGGGACAGGCTTTCTGGCCGCCTCATCAATGTGACCCCGTCATCGGTGCGTCGCGCGCGAACGTCCACACTCCGGGCTTGTGGTCTATCAGGCCAGAAAGCCTCATATCTCAGGGATCTATCCCGGAGATTCCTGGATGGCACGCTCGATCCGGGGAGCTGGAACGCGCTCGATGACGAAGCGTTGATCCTGGAAATGACGCAGGTCAGGGGCATCGGACGCTGGACGGCGGAGATGTTCCTGATGTTCCATCTTGCCCGCCCCGACGTGCTGCCGCTCGCCGACCTCGGGCTGCAGCGCGCTATACGGCTGCATTACAACCGCGGCCGCGCCCTGTCCGATGCGCGCATGCGCAAGATCGGCGCGGTCTGGGCCCCGTGGCGCTCCGTCGCGACCTGGTATCTCTGGCGCTCCCTTGATCCGATCCCCGTCGAATACTGACGAAAAGCGTGATTCGTGATTCGTGATTGGTGATTCGTGATTCGACCTATTAATTCCCTCTCCCCCGGTTGGGGGAGAGGGCTAGGGTGAGGGGGCATAGAATGGTCTGCCTTCTCCAATGAAAAGCGGTGAATCGTTGCCCCTCACCCCGCGCCCGCGGAGGGCGGAGCAGGTTCCAAGCGTTTTGTGCTTGGAAGCGACCCCGGAGCGGGATGCAGCGCCGCATTTGCCCGCGTGCTTATGTGTGCCTGCACGGTCGCATCCCCAAGAAACGGGGCCCCTGCTCCACGTTTCGGCACACCTCTCCCCGCTGCTGCGGGGCGAGGGAGTGTTTTTGAATTGTGCTCGAGTGACGGGTGAGGAGATGAAGCGCTTAATCGAGATTATTTGCTTGGTTGTTGCCGGCTGCGTCGCGCAGGGGGCGGCGGCTCAGCCATATCCGAGCAAGCCGATCCGGTTCATCGTGCCGTGGTCGGCGGGCAGCGGCACCGACCTCATGGCGCGTGCGTTCGCCCAGGAGCTGACGAAGGCCATCGGCCAGCAGGTGGTGCTGGACAACCGCGGCGGCGCGGGCGCCACGATCGGCACCGAGCTGGCGGCGCGCTCGCCTGCCGACGGCTACGTGATTTACGTGGGCGGCTCGGTGGCCATGGTGATGAGCCCGGTGATCTACCCGAAGGTCGGCTACGATCCGGTGAAGGACTTCACGCCGGTATCGCTCGTATCGCAGTTCTACAACGCTGCGGCGGTGCACCCCTCGGTCCCGGTGAGGACGGTGAAGGAACTCATCGCGCTCGCGCGGGCGCGGCCGGGCGATATCGTGATGGGATCGGCGGGCAGCGGCTCGACGAGCCATCTGGCGGGCGAGCTGTTCCAGAGCATGACGAAAACGAAGATGCTGCATGTGCCGTACAAGGGTGGCGGGCAACTGGTGATCGCCGTGCTGGCGGGCGAGGCGCACCTGTCGTTCTCGCCGGTCTCGACGGCCATCAATCACGTGAAGACCGGCAAGCTGCGCATGCTGGGTGTCTCGGGCCCCCAGCGCCTGGCATCGTTGCCGGACGTTCCCGCCATCGCGGAGACGGTCCCGGGCTACGAATTCGGCGGGTGGCAGGGCATCCTCGTGCCGGCGGGCACGCCGCAGGACATCGTGCGGCGGCTCCACGCGGCGATCCTGAAGGCGATCAATACGCAGGAATTCAAGGACTACCTGGCGAAGGAAGGCTCGGTGCTCGTGGGCAGCACGCCAGAGGAGTTTGCGGCTTTCATGCGGAGAGACGTGGAGAAGCTCACGCCGATCATCCGCGCCAGCGGCGCCCGAGCTGAGTAAAACACAGTGTTTAGTGTTGAGTGCTTAGTGTTGAGTTATCTCAGCAAGGTCTGGGGCCCCCGAAACTAAACACTCAAAACTAAACATTCAACACTCTCCGAAGGAGAATGAATGGCCGATCGCAACGTAGAAGTCGCGCTTGAGCGCTTTACGTGGCGCATGCTCTCGCAGTACGTCTCGCCGTGGGAGTTTGAGCAACTCAAGAAGCGCATCGAGCGTTGGGACCAGTGGTGCGAGGAGTGGAGCAAGGAGGCGCGCAAGCATGCCGGGATCGGGGACCAGGCGTTGGCCGAAGGCCACCGCCTGACGGCGGGCACGGCCTACATCCGGGCGGCGCTCTACTATCACTGGGCCACCTTCCTGTTCGTGCACGACCCGAAGCAATGGCGCGCGGGTATGGAGGCGATGGGGGAATGCTGGAGGAAGGCCGCACCGCTGGTGGACCCCCCGATGGATCTGATGGAGATTCCTTTCGAGGGAACGGTCCTGCCCGGCTACCTGCGCAAGCCCGCGGGCATCTCCCGGCCGCCGCTCGTGTTCCTGGTTCCCGGCGGCGACTCGACCAAGGAGGAGCTCTACGATTTCGGCGAGCACATACTCGAGCGCGGCATCGCGGTCTTCGCCTTCGACGGTCCCGGGCAGGGGCTGGTCAGCACGCGGTTGAAGTTGCGGCCCGATTTCGAAGTGCCGATCCGGGCGGTCACCGATTACGTGTTGAAACGCGTGCGCGTGGACGCGAAGCGGCTCGCCATCGGCGGCATATCCTATGGCGGGCTGTTCGCCTGCCGGGGGGCCGCCTTCGATGAGCGCTTCAAGGCAGTGTTTTCCGCGAGCAGCTGGTACACGCCGGCGGGGCGCTTTCCCGGGATGGACCCCCTGTCGCAAATCGGGCTCAAGCAATACATGGGCGAGAACGCTCAGCAGGTTCAGGACAGCATCACCATGGCGGGCGCGGCGGAGCGCCTCAAGGTCCCGCTGCTGCAGGTCTACGGCGGTCTCGACAAGGCCTCGCCCCCCGAGCACGCCTACCGCGTCGAGCAGGAAGTGAAGGGGCCGACGACGACGCTGGTGTTCGAGAACGGCGTGCACGTGTGCAACAACCTGCATCACATTGCGCGGCCGATGATCGCCGACTGGCTCGCCGATCAACAGCGCTGATCGGCGATGAGTGTCGAGGAATGAGTGTCGAGGGAAACAACGAGGGACGAGGATTGAGTGTCGAGGGCAAGAACCACTCG
>JBGQGU010000280.1:0-4862 GCA_041497655.1 Gammaproteobacteria bacterium | reverse complement strand
GGCGCTCTTGAACAGCCAGCCGATGGGCTTCTACGCTCCGTCCCAGCTCGTGCAGGACGCGCGCCGCCACGGCGTACAGGTACTACCTGTCGACGTGACGGCGAGCGCCTGGGACTGCGACTTGGAAACAGTCGAGGGCCACGAGTCACTGGTAACGAGAAGCGACCCCAAAAATGCTCCCTCGCCCCGCGTTAGCGGGGAGAGGGTTGGGGTGAGGGGCAAGGAAACCGTCAATCTTGACCGGGAAAAGCGAATCCCGTGTGCAACCCCCTCACCCTATCCCTCTCCCCCAACTGGGGGAGAGGGGATTTTTGAGATGGGTTCCAGCCACCAGTCACTGGTCACCAGCAAGCCCGCCGTACGGCTGGGCCTGCGTATGATCAGCGGCTTCGCCGAAGGCGCCGCCGAGCGGATCGTGGCGGCGCGCAATGAGCGCGCCTTCGACTCGGTCGAAGATCTCGCCCGGCGCGGGCGCCTCAATCGCCGCGATCTCAAATTGCTCGCGTCCGCCGGCGCATTGCGGTCCTTGTCGGACCACCGCCGGCTCGCGCACTGGGAAGTCGCGGGGATCGAGCGCGCCACGCCCGTTCTCGGCGGCTGCCCGATCAATGAGTCACTGCCGCAACTCGCGCCGCCAGGCGAGGCGGAAGAGCTGGTCGCCGACTACGCGAGCCTGGGGCTCACGCTCGGCCGCCACCCGCTCGCGCTGCTGCGCCCGCGGCTCGCGCGCATGCGGCTCGCCACCGCGGCCGAGTTGCGCGGGTACGCGCACGGGCGGCCCGCGCGCGCCGCCGGCATCGTCGTCGGCCGGCAGCGGCCGGACACCGCCTCCGGCGTCGTCTTCGTCACGCTTGAGGACGAGACCGGCAGCGTCAACGTGATCGTGTGGCGCGACCTCGCCGACCGGCAGCGGCGGGAGTTGCTGGGCTCGCGCTTGATGGGGGTTTACGGAACGCTCGAGCGGGAGGGGGAAGTGGTGCACCTGATCGCGAAGCGGCTGGTGGATCACAGCGAGCTACTGGGGGCACTGGAGACATCCAGCCGGGATTTTCATTAGCGGCCATTGGGGTTAAAGCCCCTCGTCAGTCATCAGTCGTCACCGGGGATTGGTCCCTCATCCCTCATCCCTCATCCCTTACAAATGGGCCCGCACTCACCCCAGGGCGCGGCTGAAGTAAAATCAGGCCTGTTGACACTTCGGCATGGAGGCGATCATGCAACGCACGCTCGCGCAGGTCCTGGTGGTGTTGGCGGCATTGGCCGCAGTGCTCGGCGGCTGCGACACGAGCCCGCCCACGAAAGAGCAGATGGACGCCGTGAACTATGGCCCCAAGCCCGACAACTACCAGCAGATCATCCACGATTACCTGAGAAACCGGCTGACCGATCCGACCGCCGCGATCATTGACATCAAGGCGGGGCCCACCCAGATGTACCAGAAAGACGCGGTCGTTCGCGACCTGCAGTTTGGTTGGGCCGTCTGTGCCATGGTGAACGACAAGAATACGCGCGGCGCCTATACCGGGTTCTATCCGGCCGTTTACTTCATTCGCAATGGGAAGGTGGTGGCCTCAAATGGCGGCCCCGGCGATGGACCAGTCGGAACCCAATTCGCGCGCAGGCAGTGCAAGGAGCTCGGCTACGCGGCACCGTGACAAGTGCAGGGATGAGGGATGAATCAGTTTGCAGTTTGCAGTGGGCAGCAAGGAGTTTGCAGTGGGCAGTTTGCAGTTTGCAGCAAGAAATTTGGAATTGCTGCCAACTGACGGCTGACGGCTGCAAACTTGCTTAGGTCTGCCAACTGAAGACTGCCAACTGCCAACTTTGAGACCAATCACGCTGCACCATGTCACGCCTCATCATGTTAGGGACTCTACAGTGAAGAACCCGTACGTCATCGATCTCCACGGCATGGAGAAGTCGCCCACGCTGGGCAAGACGTCCACCGGCGAGGGCGCGTCATTTGAAGGTCAGCGCATCACCTGCGGCGTCGTCACCAAGAAGCGCGGCACGGGCTCCAAGGCCCACCTTCACCCCGACGAGACCTTCAACTACGTGCTGAAGGGCGCGCTGCAAGTCAACATGGACGGCCAGGATTTCGTGGTGCCGACCGGCTGCCTTTTGCACATCCCCGCCAACATGGTTCATACCGCTGTTGCCACTGACGAAAGCGATGCCGTCTACCTCGTCTGGCGAGACCGGGTGAACGAGAAAGCCGGGAAGCCGGTCACGATAGAGGCGTGATCCCTCGTCACCGTGCCACTGCGTCACTCCATCACCGCTATATGGCTGATTGCTGCAGCATTACAGTCTGCGCCGATGGTGCAGGCCGAAGCCGCCGAGAGCTATCCGTCGCGCCCGGTCCGCATGATCATCCCCAGCGGCGCCGGCGGGATCACGGACATTCTCGGGCGCGTGATCGCGCCGAAGTTGGGCGAGAGCCTCGGCCAGCAGGTAGTCGTGGACAACCGCCCGGGCGCCAGCGGCATCGTCGGCTCGCAAATCGTCGCGAAAGCGGCGCCGGACGGCTACACCTTGCTCATGGTGTTTCCTTCCCACCCCGTCAACGCAAGCCTGTACCCTGACATTCCCTACGACACCGTTACGGCGTTCGCTCCGATCACGCTGGTGAGCGCGGTCTCGCCGGTGCTCATCGTGGCGAGCCAGTTTCCCGCGCGGTCCGTGCCGGAGCTGATCGCCATCGCGAAAGAGAAACCGGGCCAGCTGAACCATGGCTCCGTCGGCGGCAGCAGCATGGGACACCTCGGAGCCGAGCTGTTTCGCTCGATGGCCGGCATCCGAATAACGTTCGTGACTTACAAAGGTGCGCCGCAAGTTTTGACCGCGCTGCTCTCCGGTGAAATTCAGTTTTACCTGATCGGATCGGCAGGCACAGTCGTGCCCCAAGTGAAGGCGGGTCGGATCAGGGCGCTCGGTGTCGGCGCGAAACAGCGCATCTCCGTGCTGCCGGACGTGCCGCCGATTGGTGATACCCTGCCCGGCTACGAGGCCCGCGGCTGGAACGGTATTCTGGCGCCGGCAGGCACGCCCAAGCCCCTGATCGAGCGCTTGAACCGGGAGATCGTGAAAGTCGTCCGCTCGCCGGAGTTCAACCAGGTACTGGCGTCCGAAGGCGCGACGTCCGTCGGCAACACGCCGGCGGAATTCGACGCCGTCATCCGCGCCGACGTCAAGAAGTGGGCGAGGATCATCCAGGAAGCCGGCATCCGCGCTGAGTAAATAGACAGGATTAACAGGATTTACAGGATTAGATCGAAAGAAAAAAACTACATAAGAAGAGCGATGCCATTTCTCGATCTCCCCGACTGCAAGCTCTTCTATGTGGTGGACGACCACACCGATCCCTGGACGCGCCCGGACACCGTGCTTTTCGTGCACGGCTTCACCGAGTGCACCGAGGCGTGGCGCGCGTGGGTGCCGCACTTCTCCCGCCGCTACCGCGTGGTCCGCATCGACCAGCGCGGCTTCGGGCAATCGGGGCCGCTGCCCAGGGATTTCCCGCTCACGACGGAGCTGTACGTGGATGATCTGGCGCGCGTCATCCGGCACGTTGCGGGCGGGCCCGTGCATGTGGTCGGCGGCAAGAGCGGCGGCATCAGCGTCATGATGCTGGCCGCAACACATCCCGAGCTCACGAAAACCATCACGGTGTCGTGCTCTCCCGTCACGCCGCCCAAGGCCGATGGGTGGGTGAAGGAAATGGAGCGCGACGGGGTGCGGAGCTGGGCGAAGCGGACCCAGCGCGAGCGGATGGGGAGCCAGATGCCGGAAGCGGGCATTGAGTGGTGGTCCGACATGATGGGCCGGACGGAAATGTCGACCGTCCACGCCTACCTGCGCTGGGTGGGCACGATCGACATCCGGGAGGACCTCAAGCGGATCAAGTGCCCCACCCTCGTCATCGGCACCGACACGAAGCGCCGGGGCAAGGCAGTGTTTGAAAGCTGGCAGACGACGATCCCGAACTCCGAGCTGGTAATCCTCCCGATCGATGGTTACCACGCCGCCGGCACCGACCCAGACAGCACTGCCCGCGTGACGCTCGATTTCATCGCCCGGCATGCTTGAGGGATGAGGGAAGAATCAGTTTGCAGTTTGCAGTTGGCAGTTTGCAGTAGCCCCCAACTGACGGCTCCCGGCTATCAACGCTGATCCAGCAACATCACTCGTCACTGATTTCTTCTTGGCGTCCTGGCGTCGAGGCGGTTAAGCTTTAGTCTTCGTCACCTGTCACTCGCCAGCAGGAGTCAATAATGCCGACCTCCTTCATCCGCACTAAAGCCTTGCTATCGGTCTTCCTGTTAGCGATGGCGCCTGCCGTCGTCGCTCAAACGTCCTACCCGGTCAAGCCGGTGCGCATCGTGGTGCCGTTTGCTCCGGGCGGCGGAGTGGACGTGACCGCGCGCATCCTGGCGCAGCAGCTCACGCAGCGGGTGGGGCAGTCGTTCGTCGTGGAAAACCGCACCGGCGCGAGCGGCATCATCGGCGTCGAGTACGTGGCCCGGTCCGCTCCCGACGGCTACACCCTGCTGGTGGGCTCGCAGACCACGCAGGCGGTGGTGCCCGCGATGTACAAAGTGAGTTATGACACGACGCGCGATTTCGTCGGCGTGACCGAGATCGCGCGCTCGCCGCTCCTGATCGTCATCCACCCGTCGCTGCCGGTGAAGACGGTCGCGGACCTCATCAAGCTCGCCAAGGCCCGGCCCGGCCAGCTTACCTTTGGCGCGGCCTCGGGCGGCACGCCGCACCTGGCGGGCGAGCTGTTCAAGCTCACGGCCAAGGTGGACATGCTGTTCGTGCCATACAAGGGCGAAGGCCCGGCCATCGCCGACGCGATG
>JBGQGU010000279.1:0-4896 GCA_041497655.1 Gammaproteobacteria bacterium | reverse complement strand
TGCAGACTATGTTCCCGAATCTTATAGGAAATTTTCTCATTCCTCAAGTCGGCCACAGCGCGCAACCCGGCCTGCCTCAGCTCGCCCGTGACGCGCTCGGCATAGCTCGCCTGGTGCCCGGTGATGTTCAATACCACCGCCTGGACCGGGGCCAGCCAGAGCGGCATTGCCCCCGCGTAATGCTCGATCAGGATACCGATGAAGCGCTCGAAGGACCCCAGGATCGCCCGGTGCAGCATGACCGGCGCGTGACGCGCGTTGTCCTCGCCCACGTACTCCGCGCCGAGCCGCTCTGGCATCGAAAAATCGAGCTGCATCGTGCCGCATTGCCATACCCGCCCCAGGCTGTCCTTCAGCGAGAACTCGATCTTGGGCCCGTAGAATGCGCCCTCCCCCGGCTGCAGTTCGTAGGCCAGCGCCTTATGGTCGAGCGCGATCTTGAGCGCGGCCTCGGCCTTGTCCCATTGGGTGTCGGTGCCGACGCGCTTCGCCGGCCGGGTGGAGAGCTTGACCAGGATCTCTTCGAACCCGAAGTCGGAGTAGACCCGCTGCAGAAGGTCAATGAAGCGGATCACCTCCGGCTCCACCTGCGCCTCGGTGCAGAATATGTGCGCGTCGTCCTGGGTAAAGCTGCGCACGCGCATCAACCCGTGCAGGGCGCCGGACGGCTCGTTGCGGTGGCAGGAACCGAACTCGGCGAGTCGCAACGGCAGGTCGCGATAGCTCTTCAATCCCTGATTGAATATCTGGACGTGCCCCGGGCAGTTCATCGGCTTCACCGCGTAATCGCGCGACTCCGACTCGGTGAAAAACATGAACTCGCGGAAATTGTCCCAGTGGCCCGAGCGCTTCCACAGCGAGACATCGAGCACCTGCGGCGCCCGCACCTCGAGATAGCCGTTCTCCTCGAGGACGTGCCGCATGTGCTGCTCGATGCACTGCCAGATCACCCAGCCCTTGGGATGCCAGAACACCATGCCGGGCGCCTCGTCCTGGGTGTGGAACAACTCGAGGCTCCGGCCGAGCCGGCGGTGATCGCGCTTCTCGGCCTCCTCGAGCCGATGGAGGTAGGCGTCCTGGTCCTCCTTTTTCGACCATGCCGTGCCGTAGATCCGCTGCAGCATCTCGTTCTTCGAGTCGCCGCGCCAGTAAGCGCCCGCCACTTTCAGCAGCTTGAACACCTTCAGCTTGCCGGTGGCTGGCACGTGGGGTCCGCGGCACAGGTCCACGAAACTGCCCTGGCGATAGAGCGAGATCGTCTCGCTCTCGGGAATCGCCGCGATGATCTCGGCCTTGTAGCGCTCGCCCATGTCGCGGAAGAATTTCACTGCCGCCTCGCGCGGCATCACCTGGCGTTCGACCTTGATGTCGCGCTTTGCGATCTCCGACATGCGCTTCTCGATCGCGGCGAGGTCCTCCAGCGTGAACGGCCGCTTGAAGGAGAAATCGTAATAGAAGCCGTCCTCGATCACCGGGCCGATGGTGACCTGGGCGTCGGGGTAGAGCTCCTTCACCGCGTGGGCGAGCAAATGCGCGGTGGAATGGCGCAAAAGCGCCAGGCTGTCGCGGTCCTTGTCGGTGATGATGGCGACCTCGGCGTCGGTGTCGATGCGGTGGGAGATATCCACCAGCTTGCCGTTCACCCTCCCCGCGAGCGCGGCGCGCGCGAGCCCCGGGCCAATCGCCTGGGCGATCTCGGCCACGGTCACCGGCCGGTCGAACTTCTTCACCGATCCATCGGGCAGGCGGATATCCGGCATGTTATCGTTCAAAAAACAAGAGCCAGGAACGACCTCTACGATGTCGTTCCTAACTCAGATGATTCTCAGCTCAGCAAGTTGACGTTCGTTCTTCGTACATTCGTACTCGTTCAGTTAAACCGGACGCGACGCGCCGGTTTAACTTGGTAGGCGCGATTGGAATCGAACCAACGACCTCATCCATGTCAAGGATGCGCTCTAGCCATCTGAGCTACGCGCCTAGGGAAGCGGAATTTTAACGAAATCGCCCAGCAGCTTCAAACAAATCAGTGGTTTGAGCACATTAGACCATGAATATCGAACTCATCGCGCGTGAACTGCTGGATGCGCTCGACCAGGGCGGGACGATTCCATCTGTCGTCGAGCGCAATCCCGGTTTCGGTTGGGACGAGGGTTACGCGGTGGCGGCGGAGATCCTGAGGCTGCGCCGCGCTCGCAGCGAGCGGACGGTCGGCCGCAAGATCGGCTTCACCAACCGCAATATCTGGGCCGAGTACGGTGCGACCGCCCCGATCTGGGCGCACGTTTACAACCGCACCGTGGTGGTGGCGGAACGCCACCGCGCCGCCATCTCGCTCAAGGGCTCCGCGCGGCCGCGCTTGGAGCCGGAAATCGCCTTCAAGCTCAAGGCCCCGCTCGCCGCGGGCATCACCGACCCAGTGCGGATCCTGGAGCGAATCGAATGGCTGGCGCCGAGCTTCGAGATCGTGGACTGTCACTTCGCCGACTGGAAGTTCCATTCCGCCGACTCTGCCGCCGACTTCGCTTTGCACTGGCGGCTTGTCGTGGGCGCGCCGCACCCCATACGCGCGCATGAAATACCGGCTCTCGCCACGCAGCTGCGCGACTGCCGCGTGACGCTGAAGAGAAACGGCGAGGTGCGGGATCGCGGCGTCGGCGCCAATGCGCTCGGTCATCCCGCGTCCGCGCTTTCCCACCTGGCCAGCGTGCTCGCGAGCCAGCCGCAATTCAAGCCGCTGGCGGCAGGGGAAATCATCACCACCGGCACGCTCACGGCCGCCCTGCCGGTCCGGCCGGGTGAAACATGGTCGTCGGACTACGAGGGGCTGCCGGGCGTAACCGGACTGACACTAGCCTTCACCGACTGAAGCAAAGATGGGCCGGGGAAATGAAACAACGCTGCCCTTGGGCTCAAGTCAATGATCGCGAAATCGTCTACCACGACACGGAGTGGGGCGTTCCGGTACACGATGACCGCCTGTTGTTCGAATTCCTCATGCAGGCGACCGGGATGGTGAACGATCACCTCGTCACTTGCTTTCGCTATCGCGAGATACAGTGCTAAGTGCAGAGCGCTAAGTGCTGAGTGCGAACTGCAAAATGAAGTTCAAGAGATTTGACGGCACTTACGCTTTTCGTCGTCCGCTTTGCACTCTGAACTCAGCACTCAGCACTCAGAACTCAGAACTCCTCGGGATCCGGCACCGGATCCCCGATCATCGGCGTTTGCCAATATCGACGGTAGACCGCTCGATATGGGGTCACGTTGATCGCCCCGTCCGCGCGCAGTGCGATGGTCACCGCCCCGTCGCGGTCGGTGCGGTAGATGCGAGCGCCAATGTCCGCGTAGCGGCGCAGAACCTCGCGATGAGGATGACCGAAGCGGTTGCGGTAGCCCACGGGAATCACCACGATCCGCGGACCGGTCGCGCGCACGAAATCTGGAATGGAGGACGTGCGGCTGCCGTGGTGCGGGGCAAGTAGCACGTCGGCGCGCAACCGGTCACGTTCGCGGCGCAGCAGTGCTTCCTCGGTGCGGCGTTCGATATCGGCCGTAAGAAAGATGCGCCTCCCTCCCGCCTCGACACGGAGCACACAGCTGCGGTCATTTTCCTTGATTGCGGGATCCTGGTAACTGTCACGCGCCGGATGCAGCACTTCGAAGCGCACCCCGTCCCACTCCCACCGCTGGCCCGCCTCGCAACGCCAAGCCGGCTCCGTCCGCACCACCAGCGGGTCGAGGTCGGGCAGCGAAGTCAGCAGCCAGTCCACCGGCAGCGCCTGCAGCACCGAGGCGGCACCGCCCCAGTGATCGTCATCGTCGTGGCTCACGATGAGACCGTCGAGGCGACCGACCCCGGCCGCGCGCAGGTACGGCACGATGATGCGGCTGCCGCTGTCCGCACCGGGACCAAATTGGGGGCCGGCATCGTAGAGCAGCGCGTGGCGCTCGGTACGGACCAGCGCTGAGAGCCCCTGTCCCACGTCCAGCACGATGACCTCCACGTCTCCAACCTGCAACGTGGCGGGCATTACCGTGAAGAGTGGCAACAAGCCTGCCACGCCCATCCACCGTCCGGGCAGGCCGCGCGGTGCCAGCAGCAGCGCCAGCGCCGCGACGGCAACGGCCACCGTCCACGCGGGCGGCGCGTGCTGCTGCCACACCGCGTCGGGAAGCTCGCTCATCCATTCGAGCAGAATCATGCATCCGCTCATCACGAGATGCGCGCATTGCAGGACGAAATCGAACGGTAGCGCGGACCCGATCAGCGCCAACGGGGCGACGACGAGGCTCACGATCGGGATAGCCACGGCGTTGGCGAGCGGCGAGACAATAGAGACCTGCTGGAACAGGGCGAGCAACGGCGGTATCAGCGCCAGTGTCACCGCGACCTGCACCCGGGTCCAGATCGCGAGCCAATGTTCCCGCCCGATGCGGCCGGTCGTGACATAGAAAATTACCGCCACCGCCCCGAACGAGAGCCAGAACCCCGGCGCGAGCACCGCCCACGGATCGATCAGCACCACCACGAGGAGCGCGGCGCACAGCACCACGGAAGCCGTCTCGATGACGCCGAGCCACAACGCAACCGCCACCACCGCGAGCATGTATACCGTGCGCTGCGCCGGGACCGCGTAGCCGGCAAGCAACGCGTAGAGCAGCGCCGCTCCGAAGCCTGCCAGTACTGCAGCCTTGGACGCAGGCAGCGCCAGCGTGAGCCGGGGAATTCGCCGCCACAGGCCGCCGACCAGCGCGAATGCCAGGCCGGACACCATCGTCACGTGCAGGCCCGAGATGCTCATCAGGTGATTGACGCCGGTACGGGTGAAGGTCTGCCACTGCTCCAGCGGGATGGCGCGCTGGTCTCCGATCGCGAGTGCGGCGATAACGCCG
>JBGQGU010000278.1:0-4933 GCA_041497655.1 Gammaproteobacteria bacterium | reverse complement strand
TCTTGTAAATCCTGTTAATCCTGTCCAATTTGTTCTTGGTTTTATCGGCGTCCATCGGCGGCTAAAGTTTTACCGAGCGCAGGAACTCCGTGCGCGCCCGCGCGCCCGCCATCATGAACGACAAGTCCGAGCCGCTCAGGATGAAGCGCATGCCCAGGCCGATGAATTTCTCCATGAGCTTGGGCTCGTAGACACCGCCCATGCCGGGGTACTTGCCGTGCTTGCCGCACGCGGCGATGACCTTCTTGTAGGCATCCTCGACCTTGGGATCGGTGAACTGCCCCGGAATGCCCAGTTCCGCGCACAGGTCGTTGGTGCCGATGAGCAGCACGTCGACGCCCTCCACCTGCGCAATCGCGTTCGCGTTGCCGATCGCCTTCGGCGTCTCGAGCATGACGACGACCAGCATCTCCGCGTTGACCAGGCGCGTGGCCTCGCCCACCGGCACGTTGCGAAAGCCCAGTTGCGGCTGCGCGCCGGCGAGCGAGCGGTGGCCGAGCGGCGGGTAGCGGCAGGCGCTGGCGATGCGTCGCGCCTCCTCCACGGTATCCACGTGCGGAGCGACGATGCCCTGCGCGCCGTTATCGAGCAGGCGCGACGCGTGGTAATGCTCGTGCCCCGGCACCCGGACCAGCGGCGTGATGCCGGCGCCGAGCGACGCCATGGCGAGCTGCGATGCCAGGTCGACGTCCATCGAGCTGTGCTCCATGTCGATAAAGAGCCAGTCGAAGCCGCAGCTCTTCGCAATGGTCGCGATGTCCACGGTGCGCGCTTGCCGGGCACCCATGCCGAGCGCGAGCTCTCCGGCGGCGAGCCGGCGCTTGGTTTGATTGGAAACGGGATCCATGATTCTTTCAGTCGTGAGGGATGGGAGGGCGCATTGTATCAGCGCCATCAAGGTTCAAGGTTCAAGCAAGGTTGAGGCGGAATCTGAGTCGAGGGTTCCGGTTTTGAACTTTGAACTCGGAACTCGGAACAGGGTGTTACTCGATCACCCTGTCCGCCCGCGCCAGTACAGTCTGCGGAAACTGGATGCCCAGCGCCTTGGCGGTTTTCTGGTTTAGCACCGTCTCGAACCGCGTCGCCTGCTCCACCGGCAAATCGGCGGGTTTCGCGCCTTTGAGGATCCGGTCCACGAAGTAGGCCGCGCGGCGAAACAATTCGCGACGGTTTGCTCCATACGCCATCAGACCGCCCGCTTCGGCGAACTCAATTGGACCGACCGAGGGGAGTCGCGTCTTGGCCGCAAGCTTCGCAATTGCTCCAGCGTTGACGACAAACAACCCGTCCTCAGTGGTCACGACGGCGTCAACGCGTCTTTTCGCCATCGCCGCAAAGGCGCTCTCAATCTCGCCCAATCCCCGTACTCCGAATGGCTGAAGCTCCAGCTGGAGTGATTTGGCTGTGGCCTCCATCGCTGGCAAAGCTAACCTGATGTTACCGGGATTGTCCGGATTCAAAAGTACCGCGACCTGCCGGGTGCGCGGGAACGCGTCCTTGAGCAACTCCAGTCGCTTCGCAGACCCTTCAGGACCAAAGCCCGCCATCCCGGTGACATTACCGCCCGGCCGCGCGAGGCTAGTAACGAGGCCCAAGGCAATGACGTCGCCGCTACTCGCCATGACGATGGGAATGGTCGTGGTCGCAGCCTTGGCCGCAAGGATTCCTGCTGTTCCCGAGGTTACAATAACGTCAACCTTGAGACGAACCAGCTCAGCGGCCAGCTGAGGCAACCGCTCGTAGTACCCCTCGGCCCAGCGGAACTCGATCACAATGTTCTTGCCCTCCACGTAGCCCAAGTCACGCAGACCCGCCCGCAATGCTTCCACTCGGCGCGCGAAACCGGAAGCGGTGACCGCGCCCAGGAACCCGATGCGCCAGACTTTGCTCTTCTGCTGGGCGAAAGCGGCAAGCGGCGCCCCCATGGCTGCGGCTGCAAGCGCCGTGATCAATTTCCGGCGCGTTGAGCGGCACGGCGTGTCCGCTCCAACGCGGCGACGTAAACCGGCACCGATCGATAATTTCGGAAATGGCTGACCTGCCATTTCCGCTCGACGCTCCCCTCGCCCCTCGGGAGAGGGGTAGGGGGTGAGGGATCGGGCGACGTCAATCGTTTCAAGGACGCCCGATGTGTGTCCGGGTTTACGGTTCATTCGATCACCCTGTCGGTGCTCTTGAAATCGCCGTGACTCTCGTGTAATATGCCCGTATTACAATAAGGAGATTCACCATGACACTGACGGTCCGCCTGGACGCTGAGCTCGAGCGGGAGTTCGCCGCTGCGTGCCGGATCAAGCGTACGACCCGATCGGCGGTCGTCACGGAGCTGATCCGCGCTTACGTTCAGGCGAAGACGCCGGCGAAGTCCCCATTCGACCTGGCCGAAGAAATGGGGTTGATCGGCTGCATGGAGCACGCGCCGGCCACAGCGCGCGAGCACAGCCGGTATATCAAGGAGAAGCTGCGGAGCCATCCGCGAGGCGCGCTGCGTGAACGTCGTTCTGGTTGACACCGGCCCCCTGGTTGCACTATTCGTGCGCAATGACCCCGACCACGGGCGCGTTTGCGCATGGCTGCGCGGCTTTCACGGCAAACTGCTCACGACTTGGCCCGTCCTCACCGAGGTCTGCCACTTCCTGACTCCCGAGGCCGCGCTGCGATTCTTGCGCTGGGTCGAAGCCGGCGGAGCCGCGGTCATCGAAGTTCCAGCGGAGGAGCTTGCCGAGGTCATTCGCATGATGGAGAAGTATCTGGACCGGCCGATGGATCTCGCCGATGCCTCCCTCGTCTGGCTTGCCGGGCGGTCCGGCGTGCGCGACATTCTCAGCGTGGACACGGGAGACTTCGCCGCCTTCCGCACGCCCCAGGGTAAACCTTTCAAGGACCTGCTCGCCGCCCGGCGCACGTCGCGGTAATGCACCCTGACGGAAAGACGCACGGGCTGCCGCCACCTGGAGCCGCGCGAGCACGCGTGCGAGTCTTTCCCCGTGTCCGCTCCAACGCGGCGACGTAAACCGGCACCGATCGATAATTTCGGAAATGGCTGACCTGCCATTTCCGCTCGACGCTCCCCTCGCCCCTCGGGAGAGGGGTTGGGGGTGAGGGATCGGGCGACGTCAATCGTTTCAAGGACGCCCGATGTGTGTCCGGGTTTACGGTTCACTCGATCACCCTATCGGCGCGAAACAGTACAGACTGCGGGATCGTGATCCCCAGCGCCTTGGCGGTCTTCAGATTGATCACCAGCTCGAACTTGGTCGGCTGTTCGACTGGAAGATCGCCGGGTTTCGCGCCCTTGAGGATCTTGTCCACGTAGGTGGCGGCGCGCCAGAACAAGTCGGCACGGTCTGGCCCATAGGCCACAAGACCGCCAGCGTCCGCGAATTCCGACAAGTGAAACATCGACGGCAGGCGGTTCTTTGCCGCAAGGCCCGCTATCCGTTTTAGATTCGTATTGATCACTGGCCCTCCTGTGAGAAAAAGAGCGCCAGCGCGCGCATTGGTCGCGGCTTCGAACACTTGGTCGAAATCGTTAGGGCTCCGTACCTCCAGCGAATGCAGCTGGAGTCCCAGCTGCCGTGCCGGGAGTTGAAGTTCTTCCCAATTGAGTGTCGAGGCTACGCCCTGTGGACTCCAGAGCACAGCCACACGGGAGAGCTTGGGAACCAATTCCTTGAGCAGCTCCAGCCGTTTTCCAGCCAGCTCGACGCTCATTTGGGATAACCCCGTGACGTTGCCGCCGGGCCGCGCCAGGCTCTCAACCAGCCCACTCGCAACAGGGTCACCCGCAGTCGCCATAACGATAGGGATTGCCCTGGTAGCTTTTTGGGCAGCTAGAGCAGCGGTAGCAGCGGAAGCGACGATGACGTCAACCTTGAGACGGACGAGATCGGCTGCAAGGTCAGGGATGCGATCGCTTCTACCCTCCGCATAGCGGTACTCGATGCTGATGTTCTTTCCCTCAACCCATCCGAGGTCGCGGAGACCGAGCCGGAATGCCTGGTGCCAGGGCGCGGCATCGGAAGGCGAGGATGCCGATAGAAGTCCCAACCGGCGGACTTTTGCCGGCGCCTGCGCGCGTATTGCGCCCGCCCACGCGAGCACGCCTGCTCCGAGCGCAATGAGTAATTCCCGTCGTGTTGTCATGCGACCTGACCGGGTTACCTGCCCCCCCGTGGATACCTATGACAAGGCGATTCTAACCGCCTTTGAGGAAGTAGCAGTGGGTAGCACTACTCTGCGAAGTTGCGAAATATTCACACCGGGACCATGCCCTAAGCCGTGAGCTCGTCCGGTACCTAGAAGGCGGTCTTAACCCCGCGGCAGTGGGGAGAGGGAATTACTAACCGGAATCACGGTTCTATCGGTTCCAGTCGAATCACGACTCACGAATCACGCCGTATAATTCATGTATGCGACTTCTCCTCCTGCTCATCATGCTGACTGCCGCAGCCGCGTCGGTTGCCCAGCCCTTTCCCGCCAAGCCGGTGCGCTTCCTGGTCGGATACGCTCCCGGCGGCGCGACCGACATCAACGCGCGCATCGTGGCGCTGAAGCTCACCGAAATGTGGGGCCAGCAGGTCGTGGTGGACAACCGGCCCGGCGCGAGCGGGATCATTGCCGCGGAACTGGTCGCGAAGGCCCCGCCCGACGGCTACACGCTGCTCATCGCGCCGCAAACCAGCGTCGTGGCCGCCCCGCTCATCTTCCGCAAGGTGAACTTCAACACGATGAAGGACTTTGCCTCCCTCTCCATCGTCGGCTCGACCCCCCTCCTGCTGGTGATACATCCGTCGTTGCCGCCGAAGACCTTCAAGGAATTCGCCGCATTCATGAAGGCCAACGCCTCCCAGTTGAGCTACGCGACCGGCGGCATCGGTTCCACGCCGCATTTCGCGGCCGAGCTGTTGAGCCTCTCGCTCGGCGTCAAGCT
>JBGQGU010000277.1:0-4953 GCA_041497655.1 Gammaproteobacteria bacterium | reverse complement strand
TGGGCGAGAGCGAGCGCCGGGGCAAGGAGCAGGAGCTGTCGCGCATGACCGTTGACTTCCAGCGCCTGCAGCGCGAGTACCGCGAGGACCTCAACCTGCGCCGCAACCAGGAGCTGGCGACGCTGTTCGAGCGCGCGGACCGCGTGATCAAGCAGATCGCGGATGCCGAGAAATTCGACCTGATCCTGCAGGAGGCGGTATTCCGCAGCCCGCGCATCGACATCACGGACCGGGTGCTCAAGGCGCTCGCCGAGGGCAAATAGGCGGCGATCGTTTGCGCAGGCGGCTTTGCATCGGGAGCTTGTCGGACCCAAGTCCGTCAAACTCCTCGCGCCCATGACAACCAGCGGACGCAGATCCTACAGCCTGCGCGAGATTGCCCGGCGCTTCGGCGGCGAGATCGCCGGCGACCCCGCAGTCGAAGTGCGCCAGGTCGCGACGCTGGAGAACGCGGTCCCGGGCGCCATCGCCTTCCTCGCCAATGCGCGCTACTTCCCGCAACTCAAGGCGACGCGCGCCGGGGCGGTGATCGTGGGCGAATCGGGCCGCAATGCCACACAGCTTCCCCGTATAGTGTGCGCGAATCCTTACGCTTATTTTGCGCGGGTGTCGGCGTTGTTCAATCCTGCGCCCGTCGCGCAGCCGGGAGCGCATGCAACCGCGGTCATAGACGATTCGGCGCGGGTAGCCGGCGATGCCGAGATCGGCCCGTGCGCGGTGGTCGGGCGCGGGGCGGTCATCGGGTCGGGCTGTGTCGTCGGTGCCGGCTGCTTCCTCGGGGACGGGGTGGTGATCGGCCCCGGTACGAGACTGTACCCCAATGTCACCGTCTACCATGATTGCGTGATCGGCGACCGCGTCATCCTTCATTCGGGCGTCGTGATCGGCGCCGATGGCTTCGGCATCGCGCCGGAGGAGGGGCGCTGGATCAAGGTGCCGCAGATCGGCCGCGTGGTGGTCGGAAACGACGTGGAGATCGGCGCCAACACGACGGTTGACCGCGGCGCGCTCGACGATACCGTGATCGAGGATGGTGTGAAGCTCGACAACCAGATACAGATCGCTCATAACGTGCGCATCGGCGCCCACACGGCGATCGCCGCCTGCACCGGCATCGCCGGCAGCGCGAAGATCGGGAGGCACTGCCGAATCGGCGGCGCTTCCGGTATTGCCGGACACATCACCATTGCCGATGGGGTGGAAATCTCCACCTACACCCTGATCACAAAGTCGATCGATCGCCCCGGAACCTACACCGGGGCTTATGCATTCGAGCCGCACCGGAATTGGCTCAGGAACGCGGCCCAGCTCCGGCACCTTGCCGAACTGGCGCAACGCGTACGCGAGCTGGAGAAAAAATCGAAACGGGCCAAAAGGAGCAAGCCGTGAGCGGCATGGACATCAACCAGATTCTCGAGTATCTCCCGCACCGCTACCCCTTCCTGCTGATCGACCGGGTGCTCTCCTGCGAACCAGGCAAGCGTCTGGCCGCCCTCAAGAACGTCACTATCAACGAGCCGTTCTTCCACGGCCATTTCCCGCACCACCCGGTGATGCCGGGGGTGCTGATCATCGAGGCGATGGCGCAGGCCTGCGCGATCCTGACGTTTCACAGCGAACAGCATCGGGCCGACGAACGCCTGGTCTACTACCTCGTCGGGATCGACAACGCCCGGTTCAAGAAGCCGGTCATGCCCGGTGACGCGTTGCGCCTGGAAGTGGCCCTGGAACGCCACGTTCGCAGCATCTGGAAATTCACGGCGCAGGCGCTGGTGGCGGACGCGCTGGTGGCCGAGTCCGAGATCATGTGCACGGTGCGCTCGCTCACGGAGGAGGCGCAGGCGGGCCGGTCGCCGTATGCGTGATCCGCCTGCCTGGGAGTTTGTCGGAGCTAAGTCCGACAAACTCCTTATGCAAAACCGCCTGCGCAAAATGGAGGCAAAAAGCAATGAAAAAGGCTGCTAGCCCATGAAGATCCATCCCGCTGCGATCGTCGACACCCGGGCCCGGATCGCGCCGGACGTCGAGATCGGCCCCTACGCCGTGATCGGGCCGGACGTCGAGATCGGCGCGGGGTGCCGGATCGGCTCTCATGCCGTGGTGACCGGCCACACCCGCATCGGCCAGCGCAACCGCATCTTCCAGTTCACGTCCATCGGCGAGATTCCCCAGGACAAGAAGTACCAAGGGGAGTCGACGCGGCTGGAAATCGGCGACGGCAACACCATCCGCGAGTTCTGCACCTTCAATTGCGGGACCTCGCAGGACGCCGGCGTGACGCGGGTCGGCGACGACAACTGGTTCATGGCGTATGTGCATCTCGCCCACGACTGTCAGGTCGGCAGCCACACGGTGTTTGCCAACAACGCGCAGCTCGCGGGGCACGTGCATATCGGGGATTACGTGATCCTGGGGGGATTCACCGGCGTGCACCAGTTCTGCCGCGTCGGCGCATACAGCATCACCGGAATCAGCTCGGTCGTGCTGCAGGACGTCCCGCCGTTCGTCACGGCCTCCGGCAACACCGCGAAGCCGTATGGCCTCAACGTGGAAGGGCTGAAGCGCCGCGGTTTCTCCGCCGAGACGATCACACGGCTCAAGCGGGCCTACAAGACGCTGTACCGCTCGGGACTCACGCTCGACCAGGCGCGACGCAGGCTCGCGCTCCAGGTCAAGGAATGCCCGGAAATCCAGGTCATGCTCGATTTCCTGGCGGGTGCGCAGCGCGGCATCGTTCGATAGGCATGACCCAGGCGCCGCTCACCATCGGCGTGGTCGCGGGCGAGGCTTCGGGAGACCTGCTCGGATCTCATCTCATCAAAGCCCTGCGCGGACGCCTGCCGCATGCGCGCTTCACCGGCATCGGCGGGCCGCGCATGCAGGCCGCGGGGATGGAAGTGCTGGTTCCCATGGAAAAGCTGGCGGTGCGGGGATACGTCGAGGTGCTGCGCCATTACCTCGAGATCCTCGGCATCCGGCGGCGGCTCGCCGCGCACTTCCTGGAGCACCGGCCCGCGCTGTTCGTGGGTGTGGACGCGCCGGACTTCAATCTCGATCTGGAGGTGAAATTGAGGTCGGCCGGCATCCCCACCGCGCACTTCGTGAGCCCTTCGATCTGGGCGTGGCGGGGCAATCGCATCGGCAAGATTCGAAACGCGGTGTCCAGGATGCTGGTGGTGTTTCCATTCGAGCAGCCGCTCCTCGAGCGGGGCGGCGTGCCGGCCACCTACACCGGCCACCCTCTCGCGGAGATGCTGGCAGAGGTCCCCGGCCGCGCCGCGATGCGGGAGCAGCTGCGACTGCCGGCTGCCGCCAAGGTCATTGCGCTGCTGCCCGGCAGCAGGGTGAGCGAACTTGAGCAGATGGCCGATCTGTTCCTTGAGACCGCCGCGCAGATTGCCGCCGTCGCGCCCGATGCGCAATTCCTGGTCCCGCTGGTGAGCCGGCCGACGAGGGAGTTGTTCGAGGCCGCGCTCTATCGGCGAGAGGGCGGTACACTGAATCTGACCGTGCTGTTTGGCCATGCGCACGATGCCATGGCCGCGGCGGACGTGGTGCTGGCCGCTTCCGGCACGGCGACTCTGGAGGCGGCGCTGCTCGGACGGCCCGTGGTGATTGCCTACCGGATGCCGCGCCTGTCATGGTGGATGATGCGCAATCGCGGCTATCTCCCGTACGTCGGCCTGCCCAACATCCTCGCAGGGGAGTTCATCGTGCCGGAGTTCCTGCAGGACGAAGCCACGCCGGAGAACCTGTCGCAAGCGGTGCTCAATCTGCTGTTCGACAGCACTGTGCGCTCGCGCCTCGAGACGCGCTTCGCCGCCCTGGCGCGGGAGCTGCGCCAGGATAGCGCCGAGCGCATCGCCGCGGCCCTGATACCTCTGATACGGAACGGCGCAGCGCCATGACACTAATCTGCGGCGTGGACGAGGCGGGCAGGGGGCCACTAGCGGGTCCGGTCTACGCCGCTGCCGTCATCCTCGATCCGGCGCTTTCCATCGAAGGTCTCGCTGACTCCAAGAAGCTCACGCCGCGCCAGCGTCGGAGGCTGGCGCCGGAAATACGCTCCCGTGCCATTGCCTGGTCGGTGGCGAGCGCGAGCGTCGAGGAAATCGACGCGCTCAATATTCTGCAGGCGAGCCTGCTCGCCATGCGCCGCGCGGTGGAAGGGCTGGCGGTGACACCGCACGAGGTGCTGGTCGACGGTCTGCACCGGCCGCGGCTGAGCGTCCCGGTACAGGCGGTCGTGAGGGGCGACGCCACGGTCGCAGTCATTTCTGCGGCATCGATACTCGCCAAGGTGACGCGCGACGAGGAGATGCTGGCGCTGCATCGCCGGCACCCCCAGTACGGTTTTGACCGCCACAAGGGCTATCCCACGAGCGCGCACCTGGCGGCGCTGCGCGAGCACGGGGTTTGCGCTGCGCACCGGCGCAGCTTCGCGCCGGTGCGCGTGCTGCTCGCCCTAGGAGTTTGTCCGACTTAGGGCCGACAAACTCCTAATGCAAGACCGCCTGCACGAAAACGGAAGGAAGAGGCAGTGAATATCTCATTACCACGCTGCTCGCGTGCTCGTGGTAGGCGAAGAGGGGTCGTAATGCCGGGTCTCATTCGAAATCGGCAGGCGGTCTTGCTGTTAGCAGCCTGTCGGATGCCTAAGTCCGACAGGCTGCTAGGCGAATAGCGATCCACAATCCGTCTCACGGCACCTGCAATGAAGCAAATCACCTCCGCCGCCAACCCGCGCTACCAGGCGCTGCGCAAACTCGTGCAGTCGTCCCAGGCGCGCCGGAAAACGCGGCTATCGGTGCTTGACGGCGTGCACCTGGCGGCGGCCTACCGCGAGCACGTCGGGCTGCCGCGCAGTATCGCGGTGAGCCGCAGCGGGCTCGGGAACCCGGAAGTGCAAACGCTGCTCGACGGGATGGAAGGGGTGGAGATCTTCGCGCTCGG
>JBGQGU010000276.1:0-4953 GCA_041497655.1 Gammaproteobacteria bacterium | reverse complement strand
CCAGCGCCGACTGCTGGTTCTTCGCGCTCCACACCGCGAACCACACTTCGTCGCCGGCCTTGTTGTACTCGGGCTGCACCACGCGCTTCGCGCCCTCGCCCACGCCCGCCCACTCCGCGATCGGCAGGATCTCGGGCTTCTTGTCGAGGTTGTTGATGTCGAACACGGCGATCGACTGGCTGATCTTGGCGTCGGGATTGAGCGGCGTATCCAACCACAGGTTATTCGACTTGGGATGGGTCTTGATGAAGAGGTTGCCGCCGCCCTGTCCTTTCAGCGTCTGCACCACCTTCCACGCCTGCTCCTTATGTGCCTTCGGATCGGTGCCGATCAGCGCAATGGTCTCGTCGCCGAGGTGCCCCGTCGCCCACACCGGGCCGTACTTGGGATGCTTGAAGTTGGCGCCGCGCCCGGGGTGCGGGATCTTGCCGACGTCGATGAGCGCTGCCAGCTTGTCATCCACGGTGTCGAGTACCGCGATCTTGTTCGACTGATTGGCGGCGACCAGGAAGTAGCGTTTGGTCGCGTCCCAGCCACCATCATGCAGGAAGCGCGCCGCGCCAATCTCCGTCACTCTGAGCGCGTTCACGTCCTTGTAGTTGATCATCAGGATTTTGCCGGTCTCCTTGACGTTGACCACGAAGTGCGGGCGATGGTGTTCGGACACGATGGCAGCCACGCGCGGCTCGGGGTGGTATTCCTGCGTGTCGACCGTCATACCGCGAGTCGAGACGATTTTCATCGGCTCGAGGGTGTCGCCCTTCATGATCACGTACTGCGGCGGCCAGTACGCACCGGCGATCGCGAGCTTATCCTCGTAGCCCTTGGCCTTGGACGTATCAATGGAGCGAGCCTCGAGACCGATCCGGACCTCGGCAACGTTGTCGGGCTTTTCCATCCACAGATCGATCATATTGATTTTGGCGTCGCGCCCGATCACGAACACGTAGCGGCCGGAAGCGGACATGCGCGAGATATGCACCGCGTAGCCGGTCTTGACGATGTTGATGATCTTCTTGGTGTCGCCATCGATCAGCGCCACCTCGCCCGTGTCACGCAGCGTGGTTGAAAAAATGTTGTCGATATTGTAATTGTTCATCTTTTTCTTCGGCCGCTTGTCGACAGGCACGACCACTTTCCACGTCGCCTTCATCTCGGCCATCCCGAATTCCGGCGGTGTGGGTGGCGACTGCTGGATGTAGCGCGCCATTATGTCCACTTCCTGGGCCGTCAGTTCGCCGCCGGTGCCCCAGTTGGGCATGCCGGCGGGCGAGCCGTAGTTGATGAACACCTTGAGGTACTCGGTGCCGCGCCCGATCGTGATGTCGGGCGTGAGCGGCTTGCCGGTGGCGCCTTTGCGCAGCACTCCGTGGCAGCCGGCGCAGCGCTCGAAGTAGACCTGGCGCGCGCGGTCGAACTCGGCCTTCGTCATCTGCGGCGCTTTGGGATTGATGTCCTGGTGCATGTCCTCCTGCACGAGCGGCGAACCGCCGGCCTGGTAGCGGATCTCGGCATCGCTCACCGGCGGTTTTCCCTTGGCGGGCGCCTTGGCCGCCGGCTTGTCCTGCGCGAAAGCCGCCCCGGCCACCAACGACAGGGCGGCGAGGACCGCGAGGGTGATGGTTGAGTACGGACGCTGGCGTGTCATAGACCGCGCTCCCAGAAAAGGAACTGTGAAAAACCGGAAACCTGGATCAGCATGCCGCAACAGGATGGCGGGAGCGGGGCACTCGGGCTTTGATATAGATCAAAGATTTCCGAGAGCACGCACCCTAAAGTGCATGGACTGTCGAAACGGGGGGATTGGGCGCCCTTGCCGAACGCGGGAAATAACTGCCGGATAATCACCATGTCCACACGTAAATATGGCGTCATTGACGCGTATCGCGTCTGTGTCCGGCGGGACATATCCCCCGATGAGCTGGCGGCGCATCGTGGCCATATTGCGGACGTGGGCGAATCCACCGCCCACCCCTCGCCGCGGAGCGCCGGAGGCGGCGGCAAGGTTTTTCTGGTTGGCGCCGGACCGGGCGATCCGGAGCTGCTGACGCTGCGCGCGCTGCGGTTGCTGCAGCAGGCTGATGTCATCGTTTACGACAACCTCATCGGCGAGGGCATTCTCGAGCTCGCGCGGCGCGACGCGACGCGCATTTACGTCGGCAAGCGCTGCGACCGCCACTCGCTGCGGCAGGAGGAAATCAACGGGCTCCTCGTCAGCCTGGCGAGCGCCGGGAAGCGGGTGGTGCGGTTGAAAGGCGGCGATCCGTTCCTGTTCGGCCGCGGCGGGGAGGAGCTCGAGGCCCTGGCAGCCTGCGCGATCCCCTTCGAAGTGGTGCCGGGCATCACCGCCGCAAACGGCGTCGCGGCCTGCGCCGGTATCCCGCTCACCCACCGCGACTACGCGCAGTCATGCGTTTTCGCGACCGGCCATCTCAAGGACGGCACGGTCAACCTCGACTGGGCGGCGCTCGCGCGGCCGCGCCAGACCGTCGTGATCTACATGGGCCTCGGGGGGCTTGCGGAGATTCTCCGCCAGCTCGCGCGTCACGGCCTGCCGGCAACGACGCCGGCGGCGGCGGTGCAATCCGGCACCACGCGGGATCAGCGCGTGGTGACCGGGACGCTGCAGACGCTGCCCGACCTGGTGGCCGCGGTCGGGCTCGCTTCCCCGGTACTGCTGATCGTCGGGGAAGTCGTCAAGCTTCACCGCCGGCTCGACTGGTTCGCTCCGGTGCCGTCCGCGGAGCCGGCCCAGCCGGAAGTCGCGATCGAACCGCTGCCGGCGATCGACCCGCGCACGCTCGCGCAGATGCAGCGGCACACCACGTGACGGTGCGGCTGCTGCTGATCAACCCCCGCTTCGACGAGAGCTTCTGGAGCTTTCGCTGGGCGCTCGAGGAGATCCTTCCCGGCAAGCGGGCGGTGAATCCACCGCTCGGGCTGGCGACGCTCGCCGCCCTCTCGCCCCCGCACTGGACGGTCGAGATCGTGGACGAAAACATCGAGACGGTGCCGCTCGCGCCGCGCGCGGACGTGATCGGCGTGTGCGGCATGGCGGCGCAGTTCGAGCGGCAGGCAGAACTCCTCGCCTACTACCGGGCGAGGGGATACCGTGTCGTCGCGGGCGGAAGCTATGCCTCGCTTCTCCCCGAGCGCTACGAGGCGCTGGCCGACACCGTGATTTCGGGTGAGGCCGAATACATATGGCCGCAGTTCTGCCGCGATCTCGAGCGCGGCCATCCCCAGGCGCTCTACCGCGAAACGGGCACCGTGGCGCTCTCCGACTCGCCGACGCCGCGCTTCGATCTCCTCAAGCTCGAGCGCTACTCCACCGCCACGCTCCAGTTCTCCCGCGGCTGCCCGTTCCGCTGCGAGTTCTGCGACATCATCGTCATGTTCGGCCGCCGCCCGCGGTGGAAGACGCACGAGCAAATCGGGCGCGAGCTCGACGCCCTGCGCAGCCGCGGCTTGCGCAACGTCTTCTTCGTGGACGACAACCTGATCGGGCACAAGGCAGTCGCCAAGGACCTGCTGCGCTTCCTGCGCGCCTACCAGGAGCGGCACGGCTACCGCTTCGATTTCGGCACCGAGGCTTCCCTCAACATGGCGCAGGACCGGGAACTGCTGCAGCTGTTCCGCGAGGCGAGCTTCACGTGGGTGTTCATCGGCATCGAGTCGTCCGACCCGGACACGCTCCGGGCGACACGCAAGACGCAGAACCTCCACGAGGACGTCCTCACCTCGGTGCGGCGCATCTACTCCCACGGCATCGACATCCTTGCCGGCTTCATCATCGGCTTCGATACCGATACGCTCTCGACCTTCGAGCACCAGCTGCGCTTCATCCGCGCCTCCGGGATCCAGGTCGCCATGGTCGGGCTGCTCACCGCCCTTCCCAGGACGCCGCTCCACGAGCGGCTGCAGAAAGAGGGCCGGCTGCTCGCGCGCGCCGCCGCCGACAACACCAAGGTCGGCACCAACTTCCTGCCGAAGCGGATGAGCTATGAGGACATGGTGAGCGCGTTCGTACGGTTCTACCGCCGACTGTTCTCCGACCGCGTCATCGCCGACCGGGTGCGCAACAAGGCGCGCTACCTGCGCGCCCCGGTTTACCGCGGCGAGTACTCGCTGCGCGAGCGCTGCCTCATCCTGTGGCGGCTGCTCGTCAAGGGGCTGGTGCCGGGGGGGCCGTTGCGGCTTTATCACTTCGCCCGCAGCCTGCCCTGGTTCGCTCCCTCCAGGCTGCCGCTCGCCATTATTGACTGGATCGCCGGGATCACGATGCGGCGCTACGTGGACCGCCATCTCTCGCAGCCGCGCCCGCGGGAGAGCGCGATCGCGGCCCGCTCCTTCGCCGCAATCGAGCGCGCGCTGCGCCGCTACCTCAGGAGCGGCGCAGCGGCGCTCCAGATGGCGCTGCCGGTAGGGGGGCCGCCGCGGCTCGAAATCCGCCTGCGGGCGGGGCTGGACCACGCCTTCTTCGCCCGCGGCGCGCGGCCGCTCGCGCGGCTGCTGCGCCGCACCTCGGCCACCGTCACCCTTGCGGTCGAGGAGATCCAGGCCGGCCAGGCGCGCCACTTCCGCCGCCTGCTCGGGCAGCTCGCGCGCTACGGCGACCGCGTGGTGATCGAGGCCGGCGAGCGCGCGCGCCAGGTGCTCGCGGTGGACTCCTCGATCTTCCGCCTCGCGCTTCCCGCCCTGCCGCGGCATTCTTGATGAGCATCAAGGAAACGCGGAGCGCCGCACGCTTATCCTGTGCCGGCGTGGAGCGGTCGCGGTCGCGCGTCGCCGACGCTGTTCGAAAGGACCACTCCCTTGAGCGATTCCGGCAAGCGCGAACCCCCGGAGGTCTTCCTCACGCTCGATGCGCGCGGATGGGAGCCGCCCGAGCCGATGGTGCGCGTGCTGGAAGCGCTCAATGCTCTGCCACGCGGCCGCAAGATCGTGATGTTG
>JBGQGU010000275.1:0-4972 GCA_041497655.1 Gammaproteobacteria bacterium | reverse complement strand
CGTGGTGACCAGGAACTTCTCGAGATCGTCGAGGATCGCCGCGTCGGTACTGGCCGCGGGGATCAGCTCGACGAGGTGCATGTAGCGCGGCGGATTGAAGAAATGCACGCCGCAGAATCTTTTCCGTAGATGCTCCGGAAAAGATTGTGACAATTTATTAATGGATAAACCCGAGGTGTTGCTCGCGAAGATAGCGTGATCGCCGATGTACGGGGCAACCTTCTTGTAAAGATCGGCTTTCCAGTCCATCCGCTCCGCGATGGCCTCGATGACGATGTCGCATTCCCTCAGTTGCTCAAGATGCTGGTCATAATTCGCGGGTTGAATTAAGTCCGCTTTCGACCTGGTTGAAAGCGGACTGGGCTCGAACTTCTTCAGGTTTTCGATCGCCTTCAGGACGTTGCCGTTGGGGTCGCCCTCTTTCGCGGGCAGCTCGTAGAGAACGGCGGCGACGTTGGCGTTGACCAGGTGCGCCGCGATCTGCGCGCCCATCACGCCGGCGCCGAGCACCGCGGCCTTGCGCACGATGAAGGGAGGAGCGGCAGGCATGGATACCCCGGCTGGAGCGCTGATTCTAGCACGCGGACGCGGGCGAAAAATAAAAAAAGCCGGGCGGTTGCCGCCCGGCTTTAATTGCCTTCCTTCAGTCTAAAACGAGTGCGAGTACTGGAGCGAGAAGATGTCGGCCTTGTTCTTGAAAGTTCCAACCAGCTGACCCGCTGCGCCCTGGGAATTATTGATGTTCGCGTTTTTTATGAACTCGTGAGCGTATCCGACATCAAGGATGCCGGCCTTCGAGGGACGCCACTGAACGCCGAAGGCGGCCCAAGTGCGGTCCTGGTCAGGCAGGCGCGGGGTGCGGTCGACATCGTTCGTCGGTGTCTTGTCCAAAGCCGCGCCAACGCGCAGCTTGGTCTGGCTGGACAACTTGTAGTTCGCGCCAGCCGAGTAGCGCCAAGTGTCCTTCCAGTTGAACGGGAGCGTGCTCAGCGTGGAGCCGACTCCCCCGCCCGCCGACGCCGTTGTGCGCGTGACGACCAGCTGCTGAACCGAACTCCATCCGGTCCGCGTGATATCGCCCATCAGCTCCCATTTCGGATCCAGCACATGGAACGCGCTGATGGAGAAACTGTCCGGCACCTCCAGGTCTGCCTTGATCCCTCCATTGAGCGCCGCGACCGCGGCGAAGGTCGCCGTGCCTTCGAGCTGGTACTTGATCGCCGAGCGATAATGCGCGCCGATGCGCGTGCTCGGCGAGACCTTGATCAGCACGCCCAGGTTGTATCCGAAGCCCTGGTTATCATCCGCGGTCAACGTAAACAGGCCAGCGGCGCTCTGTTGCGTGAGCTCCGCCTCAATCGACTGCCAGCTGAACCCGCCGCCGATCGAGACAGCGTCGCTCACCTTGTACGCGACCGACGGGTTGAAGTTGACGGTTTTGATTTCGGACTTGATCGCCGTGAAACGCCCGCGCCAGCCCGGGTCGTACTCGGTCTTGAGGCCGAACGGTGCGTTGAGCGCCAGCCCGAAGCTCAGATTCGGGTTGATCGACATGGTGAAGAATGCGTTCGGCACATACGCCCAGTCGCCCCCGTCGCCACCTTCGCCCGATCCCGGGAGCGACGTCGAGGTGGTATTCCCGAACTTGAACGAGGGCTTGAGGAAATGCAGCGCACCGGCGATCTGGCTGCCCGGCAGCAACGTCATTGCAGCGGGGTTAAACCACGCCACGCTCGCGTCATCGGCCGCCGCCGCGCCGCCCGCAAACGCGTTACCTGTGCCGCTCCCGCTCTGCGTGCCGATCGCGAAGCCGCCGGCGACGGCGCTTGATGCCATTCCGCCCAGGGCCGCGGCAACCGCGAGCGGTATCAACAACTTACGTACAGTAGGTGCCATTTGAACTCCCCCTATGTTAATGCCGGCCGTGCTGCCTCATCAGCCAGCGGAACTGAATGTAATACTACTCTCGAGCGCTGTCCCCATAATAATATTTCCCGGCCGGCATTCTATTGTTGCACCGATACAACGCGCGGCTGCCGGTTGTCATCGATCGCAACGTAAGTGAGCGTCGCTTCAGTAACTTTGACGACCTGCTCGCGCTCCGGCCGGCGCTGCGCGTAGACCTCGACGTTGACGGTGATCGAGGTCCGCCCAACGCGCACTACTTCGGCATAGAAGCTCACTACGTCGCCCACCAGCACCGGCTGCTTGAACTGGAAGGAGTTGACCGCCACGGTCGCCACCCTGCCCCGGGCGACGCGCACTGCGGAGATGCTGCCGGCAATGTCCACCTGCGCCATGATCCAGCCGCCGAAGATGTCGCCACTCTGGTTCGCATTGGCGGGCATTGGTACCACGCGAAGCGTGACATCCTTGCCGACTGGGAGAGTGGTCATGATTTGATGATCAGTCCGGCCAATGCTCACGAGGGATGAGGAAGTTCAAGGTTCCAGGTTCCAGGTTCGTCCTACAACTTTGAACATGGAACTTTGAACTTGGAACAGGCAACGCCAGTCAGTGACCGGCGTACATGCCGTCGATCTCGCGGTTGAACTTCTCCATCACCTTGGCGCGCTTCAACTTCATGGTCGGCGTGAGCAGTCCGTTCTCCACCGTCCACGGCTCGAGCGTCGCGCTCACGCGGCGCACCTGGGCATAGCCCGGGAACTCCTTCATCTGGGCCGCGACTCGCGAGAGCAGCACTTCGTCAACCTGCCGGGAGCGTGTCGTCTCCAGCGAGGAGGGATTGAGGTCGCGTTCCGCGCACAATTTCTTCCAGTGGTCCGCGTTGAGGACCACCATCACGCTCAGGTACGGCTTGCCTTCTCCGAGCAGCATCACCTGCTCGAACAGGGGGTCGCGCGCGATGGCCGCCTCGATGTCCACCGGCGGCACTTTCTCGCCGTTGGAAAGCACGATGATCTCCTTGAGGCGGCCCGTGATGAAGACGTGCCCCTCCTCATCCATGCGCGCGGTGTCGCCGGAATTTAGCCAGCCGTCCGGCCCGATCATCGCTTTAGTCGCCTCCGGGTTGTTCCAGTAACCCAGCATCACGTTCGGGCCCTTGATCATGAGCGCGTTCTGCGCGCCAATCTTCACCTCCACGCCGGGAATCGGTTTGCCGATGCTCGCGGGCATGTTGTCGTCGGGGCGGTTCGCACATGCGATCGGGCTGGTTTCCGTGAGACCGTAACCCTGCAATACGGTGAGACCGAGCCCGATGAACACGCGCGAGATGTCGGACGGCAGCGCCGCGCCCCCGGAGATCGCGGCCCGCAACCGCCCGCCGAGGCGCGCGCGGATCTTCTTCGCCACCAGCGCATTCAGCAGCGGCCACAACAGGAATGATGGCTTCCACGGGCCGCGGCCCTGCGCGTGCTCGAAGCGCGCATAGCCGACCTCGACCGCGAGCAGGAACAGCTTCTTCTTGAGCGGCGAGCCTTCATCCAGTGCGGTCCGGATCCGGCCATACACGCGCTCGTAGATCCGCGGCACGGATATCAGTATCGTCGGGCGGATCGCCTGCAGGTCTTCCGCGAGCTGCGGAATGCCGCGCGAGTACGCGTTCGTGGAACCGGTCATGATCGTAAGGTAGTAGCCACAGGTGCGCTCGAAGGTATGCGAGAGCGGCAGGAAAGACAGGAACATGTCATCGGGGCCTGTCGTGAGCACCTCCAAGCTGGCCGCCGCGGCATTGCTCAGGATGTTGCGGTGCGACAGCATTACGCCCTTGGGGCGCCCCGTCGTGCCCGACGTATAGACGATGGTCGCGAGCGCCTTGGGGTCGCGCGGCACGTGGCGCACCGCGCCGCCCTGGTCCGGCAGCCACTCTCCGAGCGACCTCGCCCTGGGCTCCCCGGCATTGGGGACCGGGTGCACGGTAACGATGCGTACCAGGCCGTCCAGCTGCCCCTTGACCTCGGACAAGGCCTTCCATTGCTCGGCGCCTTCGATCAGCAGGACCTTGCAGCCGGAGTCGTGAATGATGTAGGCGACGTTTTCCGGCCGGTCCTGCGTGTAGAGCGGCACTACCACCAGCCCCAGGCCGAGCGCCGCCTGGTCGTAGGTCACCCACTCGGGACAATTGCGCAGCATGACCGCGACGCGGTCGCCGGGCTTGAGTCCGTCCTTCTCCAGCGCCGCCTGCCAGCGCGCCACCTGGTGTTCTATCTGGCCCCACGTGTAGTCCCGCCAGTTACTGTGCGCCTCGTTGTACGCGCGGTAGGCAACGAGGTCCGGCGTGCGCTTGACCCGCTCCCGGAACAGGCCGTCCAGCGTGACAGCGGCCTCGACTGGAATCAGATGACTCGCGAGTTGTGCCATGGCTCCTCCTTCGTTTCGCTATCGCTCGTGGGTGTATCGGATCGAATCACGATTCACGAATCACGATTCACGCCTTGGTCAGTCAAGGAACAAGTCGGTATACAAACTTGTTCCGGGGCTGACGGCGTAGTGGTCAAAATCGGTCACGCCTTCCTCACGCAGCACGGTCTCGTCTATGTAGAAATTTCCCGTGGCGCGGCGGCTGTTGCGATTGAGGATCGCGTAGGCGGCATCCGCCATGATCGCGGGCTTGCGGCTCGCCTTGAGGATCGCCTCGGGGAAGTTCACCTCGATCGCGGCGGTCGCGATGGTGGTGCGCGGCCACAGCGAGTTCACCGCGATCCCGTACGCCCGGAGCTCCTCCGACATTCCAAGCGTGCACATGCTCATTCCGTATTTTGCCATGGTATAGGCGACGTGATCCTTGAACCAGCGCGGGCTCATGTCGAGCGGCGGCGAAAGCGTAAGAATGTGAGGATTGGCTGCTTTCTTGAGGTGGGGAATGCAGGCCTGCGAACAGACGAAGGTGCCGCGCAGGTTGACCTCCAGCATCAGGTCCAGGCGCTTTACCGGGGTGTCGAGCGTGCCGGTGAGCGAGATCGCGCTGGCGTTGTTGACCAGGCAATCGAGGCCGCCGAACGTGTCCGCG
>JBGQGU010000274.1:0-4975 GCA_041497655.1 Gammaproteobacteria bacterium | reverse complement strand
GAGCCTGAGCTCGCTGCGCAGAAAGGCGCCGAAGTCGCGCGACAGGCGGTCGAGCTCGCCGTAGCTCAGCTCGACACCCATGTTGGCGATCGCCGGCCTCTCCCTGAAGCGCGCGCAGCTCCGTTCCAGGAGATGCCTCAGCGTCGGGCACGCGCGCGTGTCTACTTCGGGCGGAACGCCCGGGGGGTAGGACTCGAGCCAGATTCTCTTCATCGGCGCCGCACCTAGCAGCCTGTCGGACTTAGGTGTCGGACAGGCTGCTCACAGCAAAACCGCCTGCGGATTTCGAATGAAACCCGGATAGCGAATCTTATTGGCCTCCAAAGGGCGGACAAGTAAGCTCGAAATGAAGTTTTCATTGCTTTTTGCCTCGATTTTCGTGCAGGCGGTTTTGCATAAGGAGTATGTCGGGGCTAAGTCCGACAAACTCCTAGACGAAGGCTAGCGCGTTCGGCGCGTGACGGGTTGAGCCAAATCAACAACCTGTCTTATCGCGGACAGGTGGCCACGCCCCGGCCGTCGGGCCGTCAGCGCGCGGGCGCGGCGTAGCGGTCCGCCAGCTCGAGGTAGCGCCGCGCGCGCGCGATCCATTTCCCCTGGTCGGCCGGGTCGGGGTGATCCTTGAGGTGCCAGGCCGAGAGCTTCGCCCGCACGGCTGCCCGGTAGGCCTTGTAGAAGTGCACCAGTGCCGCCGGGGGATCGTCGCCGGTCGCCTCCCGGTAGGTTTCGAAAACGACCTCGCCGATCCACGGCGCGCCCGCGTATTCGCATTCCATCGAGAGATACGCAAGCTCGTCGGCGGGATCCAGCACCCGCCAGTCCCGGTTGAATTCCAGGCAGTCGATGAAGAGCGGCTCGGGCCCGAGACAGACGTGCTCCGGCCGCAGGTCGCCGTGGCCCTCGACGATTTTCCCCTGCGTCACGCGACGGTCGAGCGATGACGCCTCCTGCTCGAGAAAAGCCAGCTGGCGGGCCGTAACGGACTGGACCAGATCGAGCGGCATCGAGTATTCGGGAACAGAGAGCCCGAGATGGTTGGCACGGATGTCGCACTCGAGCCGCTGCCGGTACTGCGCCGCGTCCATGGCAACGGGTTCAGCGCGGCGGTAGAAGTCGGCCAGCACCAGGGCGAGGCGGCGGACGTCGTGCCGCGCGACGTTGCCGCGGCGGATCGCGTGGTCGAGCATCATCTGCGCGGGAAGCCGGCGCATCTTGACGAGCCACTCCACGACCTCGCCGTCGCCGCCCAGCCGCAGTGCGCCGTCCGGGGTGAAGGTCAGCGGCACGATCTCGAGATACACGTCGGGCGCGAGGCGGCGGTTCAAGCGCAGTTCCTCTTCGCAGTCGGCGCGGCGGGCTTCCAGCGTGCTGAAATCGAGAAAGTCGTGGCAGACCGGCTTCTTGAGCTTCCAGGCGTGATGGTCGGACAAAAACACGCAGGACATGTGGGTCTGCACCACCTCCACCGCCGCGGTTTTCTCGGGATAACTCTCGGGACGGCTGAGGTGCGCGACTTTCTCGCGCAGGGTGAGCGCGCTGTCGCGGGCGCGCAAGCGCTTAAGCAGTTCCCCAGCGGGGTCGGGTCGCACCGGAGAATTCTCGCGCCGGCGGGAACCGCCGGGCTTGATCTGCGTCAAGCCGCGCGTGCCGCAGGCTCAGTGAAACCCCGCGGATTGAGCGCGTGCGTCGCCGATACCAGGTGCCCCGAAGCGGCTCTGGGCCGGGGCCGGGCGCAGCATGGAAACTTGGAGGTTTGGGTATACTGAGGACGTGACAACTCGGAAACGAACGCGACGGATCCGTGCCGGCACACGGCGCAGCAGCGACGCATCGTGGTTCACCGCGATCGTCGAGTCGGCGATGGACGCTATCATCACGCTGGATGAGCGGCAGCATATCATCGTGTTCAACGCGGCGGCGGAGCGCATCTTCCGATGCAGGGCGGCCGAAGCGCTGGGCAGTCCGCTCGATCGCTTCATTCCGGAGCGCTTCCGTGCCGCGCACCGCGACCATGTCAAGCGCTTCGGCGCGACCGGCGCCACCGTGCGCCGCATGGGCAGCGAGGCGGTGCTTTACGGCCTGCGCGCCGACGGCGAGGAATTCCCGATCGAGGCGTCGATTTCGCAGGTGACGGTGCACGGCAAGCAGCTTCTTACCGTGATCCTGCACGACATTTCGACGCGCGTGGCGGCGGCGGCGGAAATCGAGCGCTCGCACCGGCAGTTGCGCGATCTCTACCAGCAGATGCACGAAGTGCGCGAGGCGGAACGGGTGCGCATCGCGCGCGAGCTGCACGATGAGCTGGCGCAGTGGCTTACCGCCCTGAAGATGGATACATCGTGGCTGGCCGGCCAGCTGCCGCGCGAGGACGACAGGATGCGGGAAAAGGTCGAGCGCATGAAGGGACTCGTGGATTCCACGATCGTTTCGGTGCGCCGTATCGCGGCCGACCTGCGCCCCGCGATGCTCGACGATCTCGGGCTGGTGCCCGCCATCGAGCACATGCTGCACGAATTTTCGCAGCGCACCGGCATCGTGGTGGGGATGGACGCGAATGCGAGCGAGGTCGAGTTCAGGGATCCGCTCACCACATCCGTCTATCGCATGATCCAGGAGGTGCTCACCAACGTCGCGCGCCACGCGCGGGCGACCGAGGTCAGGGTGGCGATCCGCATTGAAGGCGACGACCTGACGGTGTCGGCACGCGATAACGGCATCGGCATCGGCGCCGCCCAGCTTAATAGCGGGAAGTCTTTCGGTATCCTCGGCATCAAGGAGCGCGCCCGCACCCTTGGCGGCGGGGCGGACATCTACAGACCTGGGGAAGGCGGCACGGTGGTGGAGATCACGGTGCCGGTGAAGCAGTATCGTGGCCCGGGGAAGCAGACGTGATCCGCGTGCTGCTCGCGGACGATCACGCGATCGTGCGCGCGGGTCTCAAGGAGATCCTCGCTAACACCGGCGACATCACGGTGGCGGCGGAGGCGACCAACGGGCAGGAAGTGATGGAGCGGATTCGCGGGCACGACTACGACGTCGCGGTTCTCGACATGTCCATGCCCGGCAGGAGCGGCATCGAGCTCATCAAGCAGGTCAAGGACGAGAAGCCGAAGCTGCGCATCCTCGTCCTCACCATGCACAGCGAGGAGCAATACGCCGTACGGGCGCTCAAGGCGGGCGCCTCGGGCTACCTGACGAAAGACAGCGCCGCCGAGCAGCTGGTGGCGGCCATACGAAAAATCGCCGCTGGCGGCGCCTACGTCAGCCCGGAGACCGCGGAACGCCTTGCGCTCGGCGCCTCGCCGCGGGCCGAAGCCGCGCTCCACACGCTGCTCTCCGACCGCGAGTTCCAGGTATTGCAGTTGATTGCCGGCGGCCAGTCGGTGGGCGGGATTGCAAAGCGGCTTGCGCTCTCCGTCAAGACCGTCAGCACGCACAAGACCCGCATCCTGCAGAAAATGGGCCTCGCCAACCAGGCGGAGCTGATCCGCTACGCCCTGGAGCACAAGCTGCTCGACTAATCCGGCGCGACGGGGAGACGTAGGAGTTTGTCGGACTTACGTCGGACAAACTCCTCAATAAAATTTCCCCAGGCGGTTCTGCTGGCAATAGCCCGTCCTAATTCCCAGTCAGCCCTCTTTAGGCGGATGCGGGCAGGCGCTTCCACGCCGGCGCGCATCCGCCTGTAGGACGATTCCTACACCGCTTCCTCGTTTCCTACAGCCGTTTTAGGGCTTGCGCCGATAGCAGGCCGCGTGCCGCGCTGTGCATACTGCCTGCCATGAACCCTAACCACTACATGGCGGGCGCCGATATGAAAGTCTTCGTGGTGGAGGATTCCGCCGCCGTGCGGGAACGTCTCGTCGAGATGATCCGCGAGATCGAGGACATCGAAGTGGTGGGAGAAGCCGACACCTACGACGCGGCGGTCAACGGCATCCTGAACACGCGGCCGGACGTAGCGGTCCTCGATATCAAGCTCGCGGATGACCGCGGCAGCGGCATCGACGTCCTCAACCAGGTCAGGAAAGGGCTGCCGGCAATGAAGGCGATCGTGTTGAGCAACTACGCCACGCCCCAGCACATGAAGGCCAGCGCCGATGCCGGCGCCGAGTACTTTCTCGACAAATCGGCGGATTTCGAGCGCATCACCGAAATCCTGAAACAGATGAAGAGCGGCACGAGCGCCCACTGACAGGTTATTTCAATTCTTACAGGCCCTAGACAGGAGACCACCATGTTGCAGCACATTGCGTTATCCCGGCCGATCCCCCTCATGCCCGCGAGCACCCGCGGCGCCAGCGTCGTGCGGCTCATGCCGCAAGCGGGCCCCGCGACGGCGTGCTCGTCCTGCTGCCTGAAGGGCGTGTGCCTGCCGTGCGATCTCGGGCGGCCCGAGCTCGACCGTTTCGACGAGATTGCCACCGCCAAGCGGCGTGTGCCGCGCGGCGCATCGCTCTACCACAACGGAGACCGCTTCGATTCGCTCTACGCGGTCCGCAGCGGCGCCTTCAAGACGGTGGGCGTCTCGCGCCACGGCGACGAGAAGATCACGGGTTTCCATCTGCCGGGGGAGTTGCTGGGGCTGGATGCGATCAGTAACCATCGCTATGGCTACAGCGCGGTGGCGCTGGAGGACAGCGAGGTGTGCGTCCTTCCCTTCGCGCCGCTCGAGAGGATGGCGATGTCCATGCCGGCGCTGCAGCACCAGCTGCTGCGGCTGATATCCGGCGACATCTCGCGCGACCACGGCCTGATGTTGCTCCTGGGCAGCATGACCGCCGAGCAGCGTCTCGCGGCCTTCCTGCTGTCGCTGTCGCGGCGCCACCAGCGCTTGGGCTTCTCGGGGAGCCGCTTCGTGCTGCGCATGACGCGCGAGGAGATCGGCAACTACCTGGGGCTGACCCTCGAGACGGTGAGCCGGCTGCTGTCGCGGTTCCAGCGCGAGGGGCTCCTCGCCGTGCAACAGCGCGAT
>JBGQGU010000273.1:0-4976 GCA_041497655.1 Gammaproteobacteria bacterium | reverse complement strand
TCCTCGAAAGTGTATTTCATGGTCGGAAAATCAAGCCACAGAGGACACAGCGTTCACGGAGAAACCAATACCCATTCAAAACCCAATCGAAACCACAGATGAACGCAGATGAACACAGATAATTCGACCGAATCTTGTCGTTAGGTTTGAGTTTTAATCTGTGTGTATCCGTGTTTATCTGTGGTTAATTCCTGCTTTTCACTTTAGCTCTCTGTGCGCTCTGTGATCTCTGTGGCTAAATGCTTTACAACAAGGGCACGATCAGCAGCGCCACGATATTGATGATCTTGATGAGCGGGTTCACCGCCGGGCCCGCGGTGTCCTTATAGGGGTCGCCCACGGTGTCGCCGGTTACCGCCGCCTTGTGGGCGTCGGAACCCTTGCCGCCGTAGTTGCCGTCCTCGATGTACTTCTTGGCATTGTCCCAGGCGCCACCGCCGGTGGTCATCGAGATCGCCACGAAGAGCCCGGTGACGATGGTGCCCATCAACACGCCGCCCAGCGCTTTCACGCCGGCGCCGGGTCCCATCAGCCAGTTCATGGCGAACGCGACGACGATCGGCACCAGCACCGGCAGGAGCGAGGGCACCATCATTTCCTTGATCGCGGCACGGGTGAGCATGTCCACCGCGCGCGAGTAGTCGGGCTTGGCGGTGCCTTCCATGATGCCTTTGATCTCCTTGAACTGGCGGCGCACCTCGACCACCACCGAACCGGCGGCACGGCCCACCGCTTCCATCGCCATCGCGGCGAAGAGATAGGGCACCAGTCCGCCGATAAAGAGCCCGATCACCACCGCCGGGTCCGAGAGATCGAAGCTCAGCACCTTGCCCGTGGCTTCAAGAGCGTGGGTGTAATCCGCGAACAGCACCAGCGCGGCCAGTCCCGCGGAGCCGATGGCGTAACCCTTGGTCACGGCCTTGGTGGTATTGCCCACGGCGTCCAGGGGATCGGTGATCGCGCGCACTTCCTTCGGCAGTTTCGCCATCTCGGCGATGCCGCCCGCGTTGTCGGTGATCGGGCCGTAGGCGTCGAGTGCGACGATCATGCCGGTCATCGAGAGCATTCCGGTCGCGGCGATCGCAAGCCCGTAGAGCCCGGCTATCTGGTACGCACCGTATATTGCCGCGCACACCGCGATCACCGGCCAGGCGGTTGCTCTCATCGAGACGCCGAGGCCGGCGATGATGTTGGTGGCGTGCCCGGTGATGGAGGCCGCGGCGATGTGGCGCACGGGGGGAAACTCGGTGGCGGTGTAGTACTCGGTGATCACCACCATGAGGGCGGTGAGGACCAGCCCCACCAGTGCGGCGCCTATGAGCTTCAGCGGCGTCAGCTCTGGATACGGTTCGGAGATACCGCCCATCATCGCGTAGGTAACGACGACGAAACCGATGGCGGCGATGATGCCCGAGACGATCAAGCCCTTGTAGAGCGCATTCATGATCTTGCTTCCGGGCGTGGCCTTGACGAAATAGCAGCCGATGATCGACGCGATGATCGAGACGCCGCCCAGAGCCAGGGGATAGGCGACCGCAAGGGGGGCGACCGCCGGATTCGACAGCAGCAGGGCGCCGAGCAGCATGGTGGCGATAATGGTGACGGCGTAGGTCTCGAACAGGTCCGCCGCCATGCCGGCGCAGTCGCCGACATTGTCGCCCACGTTGTCGGCGATCACCGCGGGATTGCGCGGATCGTCCTCGGGGATGCCGGCCTCCACCTTGCCCACGAGGTCGGCGCCGACGTCCGCCCCCTTGGTGAAGATACCGCCGCCGAGACGCGCGAAGATCGAGATCAGCGAGCCGCCGAAGGCGAGTCCTACCAGAGGCTCGAGGATCTTCTTGAGCGGGGTCCCCTCCGCAGCCGACCCGTGCAGGATCCAGAAAAAGGCGGTGACGCCGAGCAGCCCCAGGCCCACGACCAGCATGCCGGTGATGGCGCCGCCGCGGAAGGCGATGGTGAGCGCCTCGTTCAGTCCCTTGCGTGCCGCCTCCGCCGTGCGCACGTTGGAGCGCACCGAGACATTCATGCCGATGTAGCCGGTGAGGCCTGACAGTAGGGCGCCGATGGCAAAGCCGACCGCGGTGATCCACGAATTCAATCCCACGCCGATGACGACGAACAGGATCACGCCGACGATTCCGATCGTCCGGTACTGGCGGTTGAGGTAGGCGGTGGCGCCCTGCTGAATGGCGGCGGCAATCTCGCGCATGCGCTCATTGCCCGCGGGCTGGCCGAGGATCCACTTGATCGAGGCCCCGCCGTAGACGAGCGCGATGATCGCGCAGATCAGTGCAAACAACAGACCATTTGACATGACGGCTCCCTTGGTTACGCTGGCCCCTCCGGGGCCGTTCTTGAAAAACGAATAGACAGGATTAACATGATTAACAGGATTGAAGCAAAACCAAGAAAACAACAAGGTGAAGTGGCTTTTTCCGTCTAATCTTGTAAATCCTGTTAATCCTGTCCATTTATGGTTTTGACGGGCCGTGCGCGACACCGCCCTCGAAGCGCGTGCCGCGCTGGAACCCGAAAATCCGGTCGAGCTGGAGTTCGACGATCAACCGGTCGACCGCCTGCTGGCCGTGCTCCCGCATCACTTCCGAGAGGATCAGCTTGGAGGAGTTGGCGTTGTAGCCGCCGCCAAATCCGGCCTGCACCTTCAGCAACTCTCTCGCGCGCTCCAGCGTCATCAATTTCGTGATTCGTGATTCGTGATTCGTGATTGGTGATTCGTGACAGGTTCGCCTGAGAAGCCAGGGTCCAAGTCGAATCACGACTCACGAACCACGACTCACGCATCTCAAATCTTGAACGGCGTGGCGAGCTTCTTCGGCACGGCCGCATTCCTGAGCGTCACGTACGCCGGCAGCCCGTTGCGATAGGGCGGGTAGTCCTCGCCCCGCACCAGCGGCTCGAGATATTGCCGGCACTTTGCCGTGATGTGAAAGCCGTCCTCGGTGATGAAGTCGCGCGGCATGATCTTCTCCGCGTTGGCGATGTCCTTCAACTCCGCCACGCCGATGGCCCAGCGGTAAGGTTTGCTCGATTTCCTGACGATGATCGGCATGACGCCGCTGCGGCCCTTCACCGCAAGCTCGACGGCGGCCTTGCCCACCGCGTAGGACTGCAGGACATCGGTCTTCGACGCGATATGGCGGGCGGAGCGCTGCAAGTAGTCGGCCACTGCCCAGTGATACTTCAGCTTGAGCTGCTCCATGACCAGCTGCGCGATCAGGGGTGCGACGCCGCCAAGCTGAGCGTGGCCGAACGCATCGCGCAGACCCGATTCCGACAGAAATTTGCCGTCCGGCCGGCGCAGGCCCTCGGATACGCCGACAGCGCAGTAGCCGAACTTCCCGACCATTTCGGTCACCCTTGCGAGAAAGCGCTCCTGGTCGAAGAGGATCTCGGGAAACAGCAGGATATGGGGCGCCTCGCCTTCCTTTTCCTGCGCCAGACCGCACGCCGCGGTGATCCAGCCCGCGTGCCGTCCCATGACTTCCAGGATGAAGACGCGCGTCGAGGTGCGGGCCATGGAGGCCACGTCGTAGCCCGCCTCCCGGATGCTGGTTGCGACGTACTTGGCGACCGACCCGAAGCCCGGGCAGCAGTCGGTGAGCGCGAGATCGTTGTCCACGGTCTTGGGGATGCCGATGCAAATCAGCGGGTAGCCCAGCGTCTGCGCGACCTGCGACACCTTGTGCGAAGTGTCCGCGGAATCGTTGCCGCCGTTGTAGAAGAAATAACCGATGTCGTGCGCCTTGAACACCTCGATCAGCCGCTCGTACTGGGCGCGGCTTTCCTCCAGGCCCCTCAGCTTGTAGCGGCAGGAGCCGAACGCGCCGCCCGGGGTGTGGCGCAGCGCGCGGATCGCGGCCACTGAGTCCTTCGAGGTATCGATCAGGTCCTCGGTAAGGGCCCCGATGATGCCGTCCCGGCCCGCGTAGACCTTGCCGAACCGGTTCCTGTGCTTGCGCGCCGTCTCGATCACGGCGCAGGCGGTGGTGTTGATCGTTGCGGTCACGCCCCCGGACTGGGCGTAGAAGGCGTTCTTCCTGGTCATGCGTCAAAAACTTGCCACAGAGAGCATAGAGATCACAGAGGAAAAACTTCGAAGCGCGATTTTACCATTACGCCAACGCTTGTTGCCCGGTTCGTCAATAGGCTGGCTCTCCCTGTGTTCTCCGTGTTCTCTGTGGCTATTTGCTTTTCAGGTCGGAGCCGGTCTTGCCGGAAGTCGCTCCCGCGCGGTCCTTCTCGTGATCGGCCTGCAGTCTAAGGGTGGTCACAACGCACTCGGCCAGGTCGTCGAAATCGCGCCCGGTGCCGTACTGCTCGCCGATCGAGTAATAGAACTGGCTGCGGTAGCGGTCTTCCGCGATCTTGAATATCACGAACTCCACGCCGCGTTCTTCCCAGTAGAGCGTGGGGCAGACCGTCACCTCCTTCGACGCCGGGTCCAGCCGCAACTCGCTGTCCGCCGGTTCAATGGCGATCCGCTTGCCGTAGCGCTCCTTCAGGGCGGTTTCCACCACCCAGCGGTCGGCGTCGGTGAAGTCCGGGATCTTCTTCATCTCGCTCCGCTCCTCGCAAAAGGAGCGAGGTAAAGGAGAGGTCCAATATTTCTGCTGTTAAAGTCTCTTTGCGGCCAATGCCGCAAAGAGACTTTCCCGCACCTGCTCGACGGCGCCGCTGCCGTTGACCCTGACGTAGCGTGGCGCGCTCGGGTCACCACTGCGATGCCATTGGGAGTAATAGGAAATCAGCGGCTTGCTCTGCTCGTAATAGGTCGCGATGCGCTGCCGGACCGTTTCTTCCCGGTCGTCGCGGCGCTGCACCAGGCTCTCGCCGGTGACGTCGTCCTTGCCGGGTACCCTGGGCGGGTTGAACACGAGGTGATAGGTACGCCCCGAGGCTGGATGCACGCGCCGCCCGCTCAAGCGCCGCAGGATCTCCTCGTCGCTCACCTC
>JBGQGU010000272.1:0-4997 GCA_041497655.1 Gammaproteobacteria bacterium | reverse complement strand
CCTGACTGTCATGGGCCCGCACGAGTTTTTCGGTGAGATGGGCCTGCTGGACGATCTGCCGCGCTCGGCCAGTGTCGAGACGCTGGAGGCGTGCGAAACGCTGCGCCTGTCGAAGGCCGGCTTCACCAACGTACTCAAGGACAACTTCGAGCTGGCGATGCTGATCATCCGCAACCTGGTCAGGCGTATGCGTGATGCCGATCGCAAGATCGAGAGCCTTGCGCTGATCGACGTCTATGGACGGGTCGCGCGTCTACTGATCGACATGGCGCAGAACGTGGAGGGAAAGTGGGTCGTGGAGCGCGCCCCGCCGAAGCAGGAGATCGCACGGATGATCGGCGCCTCGCGCGAGATGGTCAGCCGCGTGGTCAAGGACCTGCACCGGAAGGGGCTGATACGCGCGGAGAAGCGCCGGATCCACGTCCTCGACAGGCAGTCCATGCAAAAGCGGGCGTCCGCCCGCCACCATACCGAACGGCCCCCCCGTACCTGAGGCAGGATGCCCCGTGGTTACGGGGTGACGGCTTGTCAGCGGCTCGGCGGCCGGGGCTACGTCGCTATTTGCTTGATTTTGAGGAATTTGTCACGGCGCGAGGTGGTAGCCGCCGCGGATTGGTTCACTGTTCCTCCTCGTTGCTCGTGGTATAAATCTTGCCTACATAACAACAGGTTCGGGGCGGACCACGGCGCGCCCAGCTATAGCGGAGGGAACGGACCATGAAAATCATGTTGGGTAAGGGTCTCAGTCAGGCAGGGTTCCTGGCGCTGGCGCTCCTTAGCACTGCGGCGCTGGCAGACGGAGCGGGCACGGTCACGCACCTGAGCGGCACGCTCTCGGTGCAGCGGTCTGACGGCAGCGTACGCATCCTGTCCCAGAAGTCCGGGGTCAATCCGGGCGATGTGCTGACGACCCAGCGGGACAGTTACGCGCAGATCAATTTCACCGATGGCAGTTCGCTCACGATGCGGCCCAATACCCAGATCAAGGTCGAGCAGTACAACTTCGTGCAGGACCGGCCGCAGGATGACGGCTCTTTCCTGCGGCTCGTCAAGGGCGGCCTGCGCACGGTGACAGGCCTCGTTGGCAAGCGCGGCGACCCGGATGCCTACAAGATCGGCACCAATTCCGCCACGATCGGAGTGCGAGGCTCCTCGGGGGATACGATCGACAATTCATCCGGGAGTTGCGAAGGCGTGACGCCGGGATGCGAGAAGCTCCCAGCCGGCGTCTACCACACGACTTACACCGGCAGCTACATCATGCAGAACGAGGGCGGAACGCAGCTCATCGGCGAGGGCCAGTTTGGCTTCGCCCGTGACGGCAAGACGCGGCCCGTTATGCTGCCCGGCGACCCGGGCCTCCAACTGAGCCAGTTGCCATTTGTGCTGGGAGTCGGCGGCGGGCGGCTGCAGGGACCGCAACAGGAGTGCGTATTTCGGTAACCGCGTACCTTCGATTCTGACGACAAACCCCGCCTTGCGCGGGGTTTGTTTTGTACGGACCTGCCGCGTGATCGCTTGCGGCGGTGGCGCTGAGGGTTTGCGCCGGACTGCTGTTCAGGTTCTTATGAGAGGTCCTTTCGATGTACAATCAAAACGTTAACCGGACAACTTGATGTTGTTGAGCGAAAAAACGTCGGCGCGCGCAGCGAGAAATCCGCTGCCACCCAAGCTGGCCGCGCTGGTCCGCGAATTCCGGTGGTTTGCACTGCTTGGGCTGGCCCTATACCTCGCGCTCGTTTTCTACACCTACGACCGGGCCGACCCGGGCTGGTCCCACGGCGTCAGCGACATGGGTTCCATCCGTAATGCGGGTGGCCGGGTGGGCGCGTGGGTGGCGGATGTCATGCTGTTGCTGTTTGGCTTGTCGGCGTACTGGTGGGTGGCGTTCGGCGCCGCACTGATCTGGTGGGAGTTCCGCCGCATCGAAGCGGTGGCGGAGGGGGACCGGCGGTCTTATGCCATTGCCGCGGTTGGATTCGCCGTCGTGCTCGTCACCAGCTGCGGCCTTGAGGCGATACGTTTGCACAGCATGAAAGTGGCCCTGCCGCAGGCGCCGGGCGGAATGCTGGGCGCAATTGTCGGCGGCTCCCTGGAGCAAGCGCTGGGCTTCACCGGCGCTACGCTCATCCTCCTGATGCTCTTTGCAGCCGGGCTGAGCCTCTTTACCGGCGTGTCATGGTTGACAGTCATCGAGCGTGTGGGCGGTTGGGTGGAGACGGCATATGCTTTACTGATGCGCAAGTGGCAAGAGCGCGAAGACCGGCGCGCCGGCGAGCAGGCCGTGATCAAGCGCGAGGAGATCGTCGAGGTCAGCAAGAAAAAGCTGGATGTCCGCGAGCCGATACGGATCGAGCCGCCCGCGGTCGAGATTCCCAAGTCAGCACGCGTCGAGCGCGAGAAGCAGGTGCCGCTGTTCGAAAACCTGCCCGACTCGCTCCTGCCGCCGCTCAACCTGCTCGATGAGCCGGAGAAGAACCTCGAGGTGCTGAGCACGGAAACCCTCGAGTTCACTTCGCGCCTGATCGAGAAGAAGCTCCTCGACTTCGGGGTCGAGGTCAAGGTGGTCGCGGCCTATCCCGGCCCGGTCATTACCCGCTATGAAGTCGAGCCCGCCATCGGCGTCAAGGGCAGCCAGATCATCAACCTGGTCAAGGACCTCGCGCGGGCGCTGTCGGTGGTCAGCATCCGCGTCATCGAGACCATACCGGGCAAGAGCCTGATGGGCCTCGAAATCCCCAACCCTACGCGCCAGATCGTGCGGTTGTCGGAGATCCTGAGCTCCGAGGTTTACGCCGACATGTCCTCGCCCTTGGCGCTCGCCCTGGGCAAGGACATCGCCGGCAATCCGGTGGTCGCCGACCTGCAGCGCATGCCGCACCTGCTGATCGCCGGTACCACCGGGTCGGGCAAGTCCGTGGGGATCAATGCCATGCTGCTTTCCCTGGTCTACAAGTCGCCCCCGTCCCAAGTGAGGCTGATTCTGATCGACCCCAAGATGCTCGAGCTGTCGGTCTACGAGGGCATCCCGCACCTGCTGGCGCCGGTAGTCACCGACATGCGCCAGGCTGCGAATGCGCTCAACTGGTGCGTGGCCGAGATGGATCGCCGCTACAAGTTGATGAACGCGCTCGGGGTGCGCAGCATGGGCGGGCTCAACCAAAAGGTGCGTGAGGCGGCGAAAGCCAGGAAACCGATACTGAACCCGCTTTCACCCACCCCCGAAAGCGCCGAGCCGCTGCATGAGATTTCGTTGATCGTCGTGGTGATCGACGAACTGGCCGATCTCATGATGGTGGTCGGCAAGAAGCTGGAAGAGCTGGTGGCGCGGCTGGCGCAGAAGGCGCGCGCGGCCGGCGTCCACCTCGTGCTCGCGACGCAGCGCCCTTCGGTTGACGTGATCACCGGCCTCATCAAGGCCAACATTCCCTCGCGCATCGCGTTTCAGGTATCGGCGCGGGTGGATTCGCGCACCATCCTTGACCAGATGGGGGCGGAATCGCTGCTGGGTCAGGGCGACATGCTGTTCCTGCCGCCCGGCAGCGGCTACCCGCAGCGGGTGCACGGGGCGTTTGTCGCGGACCACGAGGTGCACAAGGTGGTGGATTACCTCAAGAAGCTGGCGCGCCCGCAGTACGTGGACAGCGTGCTGGAGGAGCCCGTTAACGCGGAGGCCGAGGAAGGCGCCCTCGAGGGGCCGGACGCGGAATCCGACCCCCTCTACGACCAGGCCGTCGCGATCGTGTTGAAGACCCGGCGCGCATCGATCTCGCTGGTGCAGCGCCACCTGCGGATCGGCTATAACCGCGCGGCGCGCCTGATCGAGCAGATGGAGCGGTCGGGACTGGTTTCGGCGATGCAGTCGAACGGCAACCGTGACGTCCTGGTGCCGGCATCCGCGTCCGAAGAGCGCTAGTGCCGTTCCAACTGTCTTTGGCTAGAACCGGTCTCAAAGTGAGATCGCTGATCGGCGTGCTGTGGCTCCTGCTCTTGCTGCCCGGCGCGGCGCCCGGCGCCTCGACGGTCGATGAGCTCAAGACCTTGCTGCAGCAGACGACGACCGCACGTGCGCACTTTGCGCAGATCGTGCTCGACAGCAACATGCGAACGCTGCAGCAGGCCACCGGCACCATGCAGTTCTCCCGGCCGGGCAGGTTCCGCTGGGAGTACGACAAGCCCTACGAGCAGATCATCGTCGGTGACGGGGCCAGGGTATGGCTCTACGACAAGGACCTCAACCAGGTAACGGTGCGCCGCTTCGACCGCGCGCTGGGCTCGAGCCCGGCGGCCCTGCTCGCCGGCAGCAACGATATCGAGAAGGACTACACGCTGACCGGCTTGAGCAGCCGCGACGGGCTCGACTGGCTCGAGGCGGTGCCGCGGACCCGCGATACCGCGTTCGAGAGAATCAAGCTTGGTTTCGGCAGGTCCGGGCTCGAGGCGATGGAGCTGCGCGACCAGTTCGGGCAGATCACGGTGATCAAGTTCTCGACGATCGAGCGCAACGCAAAGCTGCCGCCGGAGACGTTCCGCTTCACGCCGCCCAAGGGGGCGGACGTCATCAGTGAATAGAATCCGCTCAAGAAACCACTACAGCCACGGAAACACACGGAAACACACGGAAATTATTTGCATAACTGCACCATGTGCTATTCAAGTCTTAGTCCGTGTCGTTCCGTGTGATTGCGTCGCTAATGATTCTCGGAACTCAGCGGCCTTCCTGAGAGCGGTTCCAGAGTGAAAAATCCCGAGGCAGGTTCCCTGTTCGCCAGGCAGGAACCGCAAGCCCCGCTCGCCGACCGGCTGCGTCCGCGCACGCTCGAGGAATTCGTAGGGCAGGCTCATTTGCTGGGGCCGGGCAAGCCGCTGCGGCTTGCTTTCGAGTCGGGCAAGCCCCATTCCATGATCCTGTGGGGGCCGCCGGGCGTCGGCAAGACCACGCTCGCGCGCCTGATGGCGCGGGCATTCGACGCGGAGTTCATTGCGATTTCCGCCGT